>NZ_BAAAMU010000067.1:0-19501 GCF_039529435.1 Nonomuraea maheshkhaliensis | reverse complement strand
CGCGGCCGGCCGGCGCCGTCGCCCAACCCGGCCCTGGCGTCGTCGGCCCGCTGCCCGGTGCCGGCCGCCGCCCGTACGGCGTTGGCGACGGCCTGGCTGACGCCGCCGCCGCGCACGCCGTACGAGCGCAGCAGTTTCAGCACGGCGGCCCCGCCGCTCAGCGCCTGGAAGCCGTGGTTGGCGTAGCGGCCGGACTCGCGCGCCGTCGGCACGCCGGGGATCGGCATGTAGCCCACCTCGCCCGCCCCGCCCGTGGCGCCCCTGTGCATCCGCCCGTCCAGCACGATGGCGCAGCCGATGCCGCTGTCGGCCCACAGCAGCACGAAGTCGCGGTGGCCGCGGGCCGCGCCGTGCGCGCGCTCGGCCGCCGCGACCAGGTTGACGTTGTTCTCCACGGCCACGGGCACGCCGAGGCCGGCGCTGAGCGCGGGCACCAGGCCGGGCAGCTGCCAGCCCGGCACGTCCTTGGCGGCGGCGTACCCGAGCCTGCCGGTGGAGGGGTCGACGGCGGCCTGCACGCCGATCACGACCCGGCTCAGCGGGCCGGGCGGGTCGGTGCCGCGCAGCGCGGCCGACAGCCGCTCGACCAGGTCGCCGCGCGGGCGGCCGGGGGTCGGCAGCACGTGCTCGCCGACCACCGTGCCGGTCAGGTCGGCCACCCTGGCCTCGATCCGCCCAGGGGTGACGTCGAGGGCGCCCACGTACGCCGCCGCGGGGTTGATCCGGTAGACCTCGGCCGTACGGCCGGGCAGGCCCTCCCTGACCCCGTCCAGCACGACGAGCCCCGCCCGCTGGAGCCGGAGCAGGAGCTGGGAGGCGGTGGGCTTGGACAGCCCCGTCAGCGCGCCGATCTCGGGACGGGTCAGGGGGCCCCGCTCGATGAGGGCGCGCAGGGCGGCGCGATCATTGATGGCGCGTAGCAGACTGGGAGTCCCCGGGACCGGGCCGCTCACGGCATGTCTCCTTCTTCGTCATTAGGAAACTTTCCTAACTAAATGTGACGATAAAAAGAGCCGTGGCCGCAGGTCAAGGGGCGCGACCAAGACGTGACCGGGGCCCAGGAAAGCCCAGGGAAGGGGGAAAGTGATGAGAGTGCCTCGACGGGCATGCTAATGTCGTCGTTTGTCGTAACAACAAGCAGAATGGCCCGGAGTGTCCCATTAACCACATTAACGGTCAGGCGGCAACTCGTCAAACCGAGCTCGCCAGGGAGCAGGCGTACGTCACCACCCTGTACGACCGCCTCGACACCCTGCGTGAGCGAACCCAGCGGCAGCTCAAAGAGGTGCTCGCCGCCGGCGCCGTCGGCACGATGCAGAACATGTCCGAGCGCGACGCGTTCGCCGAGATGCACGCCACCCGCCTCGCCCGGCTCTGGGCCGTCGAGCGCGGCCTGGTGTTCGGCCGGCTCGATCACACCGACGAGGGCCGGCTCTACATCGGCAAGCTCGGCCTGACCGACGACGAGCAGCACCGCCTGCTCATCGACTGGCGGGCCCCCGTGGCGCAGCCGTTCTACCGCGCCACCCCGTCCGCGCCCATGGGCGTGACCAGGCGCCGCCACCTGCAGACCAAGGGCCGCGACGTCGTCGGCGTGGACGACGACCTGCTCGACCTCGACTCGCTCACCGACGACGACCGCGCCACGCTCAACGGCGAGGCCGCGCTGCTGGCCGCGCTCGACGAGCGGCGCACCGGCCGCATGCGCGACATCGTCGCCACCATCCAGTCCGAGCAGGACCGCGTCATCCGCAGCGACCTCAGCGGCGTGCTCGTGGTCCAGGGCGGCCCCGGCACCGGCAAGACCGTCGTGGCCCTGCACCGGGCCGCCTACCTGCTCTACACCCATCGCCAGCGGCTCGAACGCCGCGGCGTGCTCATCCTCGGGCCCAACCTCACCTTCCTGCGCTACATCGAGCAGGTCCTGCCCTCCCTCGGCGAGACCGACGTGCTGCTGTCCACCGTCGGCGAGCTCTACCCCGGCGTCACGGCCACCGCCAGGGAACGGCCCGAGGTGGCCGCGCTCAAGGGCGACCCGCGGATGGCCGACGTGATCGCCAAGGCCGTGCGCGACCGGCAGAAGATCCCCCGCCAGCCCATCGAGGTCACGCTCGGCCGGATCACGCTCACCATCGACCGCCCCATGCTGGAGGCGGCCAGGAACAAGGCCACCCGCTCGCGCCGCCCGCACAACCAGGCCCGCGCCGTCTTCGTCCGCTCGCTGCTCAACGCGCTGGCCAGGCAGCAGGCCCGCAAGATCGGCAAGGGGCTCATCGACGAGGAGGAGCTCGCCGACCTGCGCGAGGAGCTGCGCACCGAGCCGGTGATCAAGTCCGCGCTCAACCGGCTCTGGCCGTACCTGACGCCGCAGCGCCTCCTGCTCGGCCTGTACGGCTCCCCCGAACGCCTCGGCGCCGCCGGCTCCGCCCTGACCCCCGAGGAACGCCGCCTCCTGCGCCGCGACGGCGCCCGCGCGGGGGAGTGGACCGAGTCCGACGTCCCTCTGCTCGACGAGGCCGCCGAACTGCTCGGCGAGATCGACGAGCACGTGCTGCGCGCCAGCGCGATGCAGGCGGAGGAGGAGCTGGCCGCCGCCCGCCAGGCCGAGGAGAGCGAGCGCGAGGCCGAGATCGCCTACGCCCGCGAGGTCCTGGAGCTGACGGGCCTGTCCGACGTCGTGGAGGCCGAACGGCTGGCCGAGCGCCAGCGCGGCGACGGCCCCTACCTCACCACCGCCGAACGCGCCGCCGCCGACCGCACCTGGGCCTACGGCCACGTGATCGTGGACGAGGCGCAGGAGCTGTCGCCGATGGCCTGGCGGGCCGTCATGCGGCGCTGCCCGACCCGGTCGATGACGATCGTCGGCGACATCGCCCAGACCGGCTCGGCCGCCGGGGCCCGCTCGTGGGAGGAGGTGCTCGACCCGTACGTGGCCGGGCGCTGGCGCCAGGAGCGGCTGAGTGTCAACTACCGCACCCCGGTCGAGCTGATGGCCGTGGCAGCCCGCGTCCTGGCCACGATCGACCCCGCCCTGCGCGCCCCCGACTCCGTGCGCGAGGTGGACGCGCGGCCCTGGGCCGCGCCGCTGTCCGCACTGCCCGCCCTGGTCAAGGCGGAGACGGACGAGGGCGGCAAGGTCGCCGTGGTCGTGCCCGACGCGCGGCTGACCACCCTCGGCGAGCAGGTCGGCGCGGCCGTGCCCGGCACCGTCGTCGTCTCGCCCGGCGCCGCCCGGGCCAAGGGCGCCGAGGCCCTGGACGCGCCCGTCGCGGTCATGAGCGTGACCGACGCCAAGGGGCTGGAGTTCGACTCCGTCATCGTGGCCGAGCCCGACCTCATCGCCGCCCAGTCGCCACGCGGTCCCAGCGACCTGTATGTTGCTCTCACGCGTGCGACGCAGCGGCTCGGGGTCGTCCACGAGCGGCCGCTGTCGCCCGCGCTGCGGGACTTGCCAAGCCGCTCGCCGGTGCCCGCTAATGGGCTTTGACCGGCTTTACGGCCACCGGCCAAACATGTCCTACCTGCGAAAACTTGATGTTTCTGCTGATCGGGACACGGTTGACATCTGAGGTGGAGTCGGTAGTTTGCTGCGCAGTCCAGCACGGGACTTGGCCGGTTGGCCGTCTCTGACATCGCCGGATCCTGCGTCCGTGACGGAGTGTGACTTCGTCCACACAGCCAGGTGCAGGGCCGTCGGTCCGTCGAGTCGGGGCACCCCAACCGGGCGGGGGGTTGGACCCGGGACGGGTCCGGGAGCCCAGTAGACAACGGAATTCCGAGCTCGCCGCCGACGAGACGGGTCCGGTCCGAAGGGTTCCCGGGCCCTCTTCCCGTTCCCGTGCGCCGGACCGACATCGCGCCGGGTGATCCCGTTCAGCCACGGGATCACCCCGCCGCTCCGCTTCCGCCCTGAGCCGATAATTCGATCACCCGTGGCGCGCCGGACCTGAGCGCGGCCGCGGGGCGGTAGCGTTTTCGCCAGCAGGCATCGTGAGCGAGCTTCGTGAGCAGGGTTCGTGTGCAGGTTCGTGAGCGGGCCCTGTGAGCAGGCTTCGTGAGCAGGCTTCGTGACATGGCGAGGAGACCCCGGAGTGGTTCAGGAGACAACGAGCCCACCGCCCGCGGCCGGGCACGCCTCCGACGGGGCGGCGCGGCCGGGCACGCGATGGGTGCTGCCGGGCCGGATCGCCGCGGCAGTCGCCGGTGGCCTGACCCTCTTCGCGGCCTTCCCGCCGCTCGGCTGGTGGCCGTGCGCCCCCCTGGGCATCGCCCTCGTCATCGGCTCCCTGTACGGCGTCCGCGCCAGGCGGGCGGCCTGGCTCGGCTACCTGGCCGCCGCCGTGTTCCTGCTGCCCGCCCTCGCCTGGGTGCGCACCATCGGCGACGACGTGTGGTTCATGCTGGTCGCCACCGAGTGCTTCTTCTACGCCGCCATGGCCGCGCTGGCCGCGCCCGTGTTCCGGTCGCGGGGCTGGCCGCTGTGGTTCGCCGGTCTGTGGGTGCTCATGGAGTGGGCCCGCAGCCTGGTGCCCATCGGCGGGTTCCCCTGGGCCCGGGTGGCCTTCAGCCAGGGCGAGACGCCGTACACGCCGTATGCCGCGCTGGGCGGCGTGCCGCTGGTGTCGTTCGCCGTCGCGCTGCGCGCCGGCCGCCTGGTGCAGGCCGTGCTGAGCCGCCGCGCCGCCCCGCCGGCCGTGCTGACCCGCCTGACCGGCTCGTCGGCCGCGCGGGCTGCCGTGCTGGGCAGGGCCGTCCCGGTGGCGCTGGCGCTGCTCGTTCCCGCGCTGACGTTCGCGCTGCCCAGGCCGGGTGACGAGGGCCGCAGCGTCAACATCGGCATCGTGCAGGGCAACGTCCCTGGCCGGGGCATGTACGCGCTCGGCGACGAGCCCGCCGTCGTGCTGCGCAACCACGCCACCGAGACCAAACGGCTGGCTCAGGCCGTACGCGACGGCAAACTCCTCAAGCCCGACATCGTCGTCCTACCGGAAAACTCCACCGACATCGACCCCTACCGCGACGAATACGCCCGCCAGATCATCCAGGACGCCGTCTCCGACGTCGGCGTGCCCACGCTCGTCGGCGCCGTCGTCGCCATCGGCAGCGACGAACGCGCCACCCGCAGCCTGGTCTGGGACCCGGTGACCGGGGCCGGCGCCTACTACGACAAGCAGAATCTGGTGCCGTTCGGCGAATACACGCCGTTCAAGGACCTCGTGCTGGCGCTGTGGGAGCGGGCGAGCCTGGTCGGCAGGCAGTCGGTCCCCGGCGACAAACCGGGCGACCTGAAGATGGGGCCGGTCACGATCGGCGCGGTCAACTGCTACGAGGTCGCCTACGACGGCACCGTACGCGAGACCGTCCGCGCCGGCGGCAGCCCGATCGTCGTGCAGACCAACAACGCCAGCTACGCCGAGTCCAACCTGCCGCCGCAGCAGCTGGCCATGTCGCAACTGCGTGCCGTCGAGCACAACCGGGCCGTCGTGACCGCCGCCACCACGGGAATCTCGGCATACGTGACACCTGACGGTAAGGTCTCCTGGCAGACTCGCGAACTTGTCCCTGACATGAACGTGGTCAAGGTGCCCGTCCGCACGCAGGAAACGATCGCCACCAGGGTGGGCGTCCTGCCCGAATGGGCACTGATGGTGATGGGAGCGGCGGCGGCCGGAGTCGCCGTGTGGCGAGGCAGGCGGCGAGGCGATCGGATGAGGAACGACGGATGATGGAGACTCTCGGCCGGGTGCTCGTCGTCGTGCCGACCTACAACGAGCGCGACAACCTGCCGGCGATCGTCGAACGGGTGCGCGCCGCCGTCCCCGAGGCCCACGTGCTCGTGGCCGACGACAACAGCCCCGACGGCACCGGCGAGGTCGCCGACGAGCTCGCCGACGCCGACGACCAGGTGCACGTCCTGCACCGGCCGGGCAAGCAGGGCCTCGGAGCCGCCTACATCGCCGGATTCCGCTGGGGCTTGCAGGAGGGCTACGACGTCCTGGTCGAGATGGACGCCGACGGCTCGCACCAGCCCGAGGAGCTGCCCAAACTGCTGGAGGCGCTGGCCGAGGGCGCCGACCTGGCCATCGGCTCGCGCTACGTGCCCGGCGGCAAGGTGGTCAACTGGCCGCAGCGGCGCGAGCTGCTGTCCAAAGGGGCCAACATCTACACCCGGGTCATGCTCGGCCTGCCCGTACGCGACGCGACCGCCGGCTTCCGCGCCTACCGCGCCGCCACGCTGGAGAAGGTGGGGCTGTCCGGGGTGGAGTCGCAGGGCTACTGCTTCCAGGTCGACCTGACCCTGCGCACGTCCCGCCACGGGCTGCGGGTGGTGGAGGTGCCCATCACGTTCGTGGAGCGGACGGTGGGTAAGAGCAAGATGAACGGCAAGGTCATGTCCGAGGCGCTGTGGCGGATCGGGCTGTGGGGCGTCACGGGGCTCCCCAAACGCCTCAAGGGCAACCCCAGATCCTGACGGCTTGGTCGACGGCCGGCCGACGAGGTGGGACGTCTGGGTGGGCGAGACGGGTCGAACCCGGCGGGAAGGCCGGCCAGGGCGGCTGGGCGGCCCGGATGGACGGACGGGCGAGACCGTTGGGCGGGGGAGACGGTCGGGCGGAAAGGTCGGCACGGGCGGCTGTGTGGCTGGGTGACCTACGGGTGTGGCGACGGAGCTGACCCGCACACGCTGGACCACGGCGGCCGACTGCGGGCACGGCCCGGGACTGGGATCCGGGACTGGGACCCGGGACTGGGTCGGGGATGTCCCTGATTCGTCGGCCATGCCGGAACGCTCGGCGGGTTCCGGGCGTTGTCTCTGCTGTAAGGCGCGCGCGCGATGTGCGGAATCGAGGAAACGATGCGGCTGTTGCTCTTCCTGGCCTTCCTGGTCGTCCCGATCCTGGAGATCTGGCTGCTGATCCAGATCGGGTCGGTGATCGGCGGGCCCGCCACCATCGCCCTGCTCATCGCCGACAGCCTCCTGGGCGCCTGGCTGGTCCGCCGCGAGGGACGCCGGGCCTGGCGGGTGCTGCAGGACGCGATCAAGTCCGGCCGCATGCCCGACCGCGAGCTGGCCGACGGCGGCATCATCCTGGTGGGCGGCACCCTGCTGCTGACGCCGGGCTTCTTCCTCGACGTGTTCGGCTTCCTGTGCCTGATCCCGTTCACCCGGCCGATGATGCGCCGTCTGGGCGCGTACTTCTTCGAGCGCCGGATCAAGAAGATGGCCGCCTCCTCGCCGTACGCGGGCCTCTTCCCGCCGTCCACCGGCTTCCCCGGCCAGGACGCGGGCCCGTACGCGAACGGAGACGCGCAGACGGGTGCGCCGCAGGGCGGCCGGGTGGTGCACGGCGAGGTGATCCGCGAGGACCGCGACTCCGCGTCCTGAGGGCCTGGGGGACCTTATGATCATCGGGTGCGTCCACGGGGTTTCTTGTCGATCGTGCTCGTGATCAACCTGACGGCCGGGTGCGGGGGACAGGCCGCTCCGCCATCCGCCGAGGCGGTGGCCCGGCTGGCGGAAGACTCGGCAGGAGTGCGGATCGCCAAGCGGGTCCGGCTGGACTACGGCCAGGCGATGCCCACGCCTCGGGCTGAGGACGACCTCATCGTGCCGGTCGACATCGGCGAATACAGCGAGAGCCGGACCACCGGGGTCATGCGGCTCGGCGCGGACGCCTCCGACCTGACCACGACGTTTCACCGGACCAACATCCCCGAAGAGCTGAAGGGCATCGTCCCGGACGATCTCTCGTCGATGACGACCAGGACGATCTCGATCGACGGCTCCGGCACCTACGAGCATCGGGCCGATCGGAGGGACGTTCCGGTCGGCAAGACCTGGCTGCACCACAGCGGCAGCGGCTGCGGAACGGTGGAGCGCGCCGTCGGATCACTCGACCTGCGGGCGATCCTGTCGCCCGAGGTGCTGCGGAAACTCACGGCACCCGCTCCCTCTCCGGGAGAGGTCATCGACGGGGTCTCCACCGTCCTGCACACCGGGAGCGCCGCGCAGAGCGAGTTCAGCGGGCGGGCCCCAGGCGATGACCCCGTCACCCTCGAGGTGCTGCGCGAGCGGTTCCGCTCGGTGGAGGTCTCATGGCGGTTGTGGGTCGGGCCGGACGGGCTTCCCCGACGGCTCCGTCTCGAGGCGGCCATGCCCGCGGCCGAGGAGGGCATGCCCAGGACCTCCGTGACCGAGATCGACTTCACCGGCTGGGGAAGTGACGTCGCCATCGAGCCCCCGCCGGGGGAGCAGGTGCACGAGACCGGCAGTTGCCTCGCCCCGGAACCCCAATGATCTCCTGTCACGCGCTCCGTCCCGATGGGGAGGGCTCAGGGGCACAGCTGGGTTCTCCGAGCAAGACAAAACCCCCCGGGCGGTCGGCCCGGGGGGTTTCACCGTGAGAGTAGGTCAGGCGCTCTTGCGACGCTGAGCCCGCAGCACAGCAAGCCGCTCGTTGAGCACCTCTTCAAGATCTTCGATGGACCGCCGCTCCAGGAGCATGTCCCAGTGTGTCCGCGGGGGCTTGGTCTTCTTGGACTCCGGCTGCTCGCCGTCCATGCGGACCGCTGTCGCGCCGCACATGCGGCATTCCCAAGTCGCGGGAATCTCGGCCTCTGCGGCAAGCGGAACCTCGAAGTGATGGCCCTTCGGACAGGTGTAGGACACCTCCTGGCGCGGGGCCAGATCCGTGTTACGGTCGTTCTCGTAGCTGGTTGCCCCGAGCCGGGTGCCACGAAGTGCGCGCTCGCCCATGTCTAAATGCCTCCTACAGGGCCCCCTTGCGTGGGGGGTCTGTCTCCCACGGTGTCTAACGCTTGGTACCGTGATGGGATTCCCACCCGCGGGGTGATCCAATCGCGCTTGACGCCTCGGTTCTTCACATGATCGTCGATCAAGCCCGCACGCTGGGGTTTCGTGTCCGGTCCGCGGCTTTTCCCGCGATCAGCGGGTCCAAGGCGGGCTGTCGCCCATTTTCTGGTAGTAGCGCGCCAAATGGCTTTTGACCCGGTCTACTTCGTCGGCGGGCAGATCGATGCCGCCACGGGCGCCCTGCATGATGTTGCCCGCGGCCATGACGGCACGCGGCACGGCCTTCAGCCTGCCCCCGATGACGTCGGCGATCAGCAGCTTGTAACTGCCGAAGTTCCCGGGCTTGTCGCCGTCGTACCAGACGTGGGCGTCCCGGTACGCGGCGTCCGGCTCGTCCTCGGCGTCCGCCCAGTCGCGCACCCGCTTCTCGGCCGCATCACCGTCCCACTCACGGTCACGGTCGGCCAAGGGCAGATCTTGGAACCTGGTGACAGTCATGCCCTCCGGCTACCCGGTCCGGGTCGGGTAAACGAAGGACTCGAAAACCTTTGCCAACTCGCTGCCCCTCGGCCCGCAGGCTGGACGCCTAAACGGGTCGGGAGATCTGCGCAGGTCAGACGCCCGCGCAGGCCGGGCGGTTGCGGGGTCGGGGTCTGCGCGGTGGGGCGCTTGTGCGGGCGGGGGTCTATGAAGGTCAGCCGCTCGGACAGGCCAGGCGTTGCCACGGTCGGGGGTTTGCGTGGCTGGGCGCTCGTGTGGGCCGGATATGAGTGTGGGTGAGATGTCCGTGTGGGTTGACCGCCGGGTGAGGGTCAGGCGCGGGCGCGGGCGCGGGCCGGATACCGGTACAGGCGAGACGCGGGTGCGGGTCAGCCACCCGTGCGGGTCAGAGGCCGGTGCGGACCAGAGGCCGCGCGTGGGTTGGACGTCTGCACCGGGTTGGACGTCTGCACCGGGTTGGACGTCTGCACCGGGCTGGACGTCTGCACCGGGTCGGGCGCCTGCCTCAGGTTGGATGCCTGCCCAGGGTGGCGCTCGCCCGGGGTGGCGCCCGTGCAGGGCGGACGCCGACGCAGGGTGGGCGACTCGTGCGGGTCAGACGTCGGCCAGGAGGATCGCCGGGTTCTCCACGCAGTCGGCCACGTGGCGGAGGAAGCCGCCGGCGGTGCCGCCGTCGCAGACTCGGTGATCGAAGGTGAAGGAGAGCTGGGTGATCTTGCGGGCGGTGACGACTCCGCCGCTCACCCAGGGGCGGTCGATGATGCGGCCCACGCCCAGCAGGGCCGCCTCGGGGTGGTTGATGATCGGGGTGGAGCCGTCCACGCCGAAGACGCCGTAGTTGTTGAGCGTGAACGTGCCGCCGGTCAGCGCCTGCGGAGACAGCCTGCCCGCACGGGCCAGAGCCGTCAGCCTGGTCAGTTCGGCGGCGAGCTCGGCGGTCGTCATCAGGTGGGCGTCGCGGATCACCGGCACGACGAGGCCGCGGTCGGTCTGGGCGGCGAAGCCGAGGTTGACGTGGCCGTACCGGACGATCTCGGACCGGTCGGTGTCCACGGAGGAGTTCAGCTCGGGGAAGCGGCGCAGACCGTCCACGCAGATGCGGGCCAGCAGGGCCATCAAGCCGATGCCGAGATCGGGACGGGACCGTCTGAGGGCGTCCCTGGCCGCCAGCAGGTCGGTGGCGTCCACGTCCACCCAGGTCGTGGCGTCGGGGATCTCGGCCCGGCTGCGACTCAGCTTCTCGGCCACGGCCCGCCGCAGGCCACGCAAGGGGATTCGCTCGTCCACCAGCCCTCTTGCTCGGGCGCCCGGGGCATCGTCGGCAGAGGCGGGGACGGCAGCGGCGGGGACGGGAGTGGGGGCGTGCGGGCTCGTCCGCGTGGTGAGGACATGCGCCGGGGTGGCTTGCGGGGGAACGGCTTGCGAGGCGATGGCCTGCTCGCCGGGGGACTGCTCCACGACGGCCCGTTCGGCGATGGCCTGCTCCCCGATGGCCGGCTCGGTGCCGGTTTGTTCGGCGATGGCTCGTTCGACGTCGCGTCGCAGGATCACGGCGTGCGGGCCGGTGGGGGTGATGTCGGTCAGGTCGATGCCGTGGTCGCGGGCCATCCGGCGAACCAGAGGGGAGATCACCCGCGGCGCCTGGGACTCGACCGCGAAGGCATCCGCCTCAGCCGCACCACGAAGGTCGGCACGACGGTTGTCCCCGGGCCGGTCGCTGATGGGATGGTCGCCGACAGGGCGGCCTCCCACGGGACGGGCGGGGGTGAGGCGCTTGCCCATGGTGCGGTCGGCGGCGGTGTGCGAGCTTGCGGAGTGCTCGGCTTGGCCGCTGCCGGCCGTGGCGTGGTCGTCCGTGGCTCGGTCGGGCGTCAGGCTGCCCGCCGTGAGGTCGTCAGCCGCAAGGGAACCGGTCGTGGGGTGGCCGGTTGGCGGGTGGATGCTTGCCGGGCGGGGGGTGCGGCGGCGGCGTCGGGTGCCTGGGGCGTGGCCGGTGCCGTAGCCGATCAGGACGTTGCCGGAGCCTGCCCGTTCCTCCTCCCGGTACTGCGCCGCCGCCCCGGAGCCCGGTTCAGGCTGGTCGGCGGTGGCTGCGGGTGGGCCGATCTCGATCAGGGGGAGGCCCACCGACAGGACGGCGCCGGGAGCGGCGTGCAGGGCCAGGACGGTGCCCGCGTACGGCACCGGCACCTCCACAGCGGCCTTCGCGGTCTCGACCTCCACCACGATCTGGTCGACCTCGACCGTGTCCCCGACGGAGACCTTCCACTCGAGGATCTCGGCCTCGGTCAGCCCCTCGCCGAGGTCCGGCAGGCGGAACACCTGCCGCGCGGCCGTCGCCCTCATGACGCCGCCTCTTCGCGCCGAAGGTGCAGCACGTCCGGCCGGTCGTCGAACTGCAGCCGGTCCACCGTGTCCAGGACCCGATCGACGTCCGGCAGGTGCGAGTGCTCAAGTTTCGGCGGCGGGTACGGAATGTCGAAACCGGTGACCCGCAGCACCGGCGCGGCCAGGGAGTGGAAGCAGCGCTCCTGGACGCGGGCCGCGATCTCTGCCCCCACCCCGGCGAACCCCTGCGCCTCCTGGATCACCACGCACCGCCCGGTCCTGCGTACGGACGCCATGACGCTCTCGTCGTCGAACGGGACGATCGTCCGCAGATCCACCACCTCCAGGGACCGGCCTTCCGCGGCCGCCGCCTCGGCGGCCTGCAGCGCCACCGGTACGCCGGGGCCGTAGGCGACGAGCGTGGCGTCGCCGCCCGCGCGCCGCACGACCGCCCGCCCGAACCCCGGCGCGCGCCGCTCACCGGGTGTGAAGCCGGATTTGGACCAGTACAGCCGCTTCGGCTCCATGAAGATCACCGGGTCGGGGTCGGCGATGGCGTCGCGGAGCAGCCAGTACGCGTCCTCGACCGTGGCGGGCGTCACGACCTTCAGCCCGGGGGTGTGGGCGTAGTACGCCTCGCTGGAGTCGCAGTGGTGCTCGACCCCGCCGATGCCGCCCGCGAACGGGATGCGGATCACCATGGGCAGCGACAGCAGGCCCCGGGTGCGGTTACGGGTCTTGGCCACGTGCGAGACGATCTGCTCGAAGGCCGGATAGGCGAAGGCGTCGAACTGCATCTCGACCACGGGACGGAACCCGCCCATCGCCATCCCCACGGCCAGCCCCACGATCCCGGACTCGGCGAGCGGGGTGTCGAAGCACCGTTCCTCGCCGAACTCCCTGGTCAGGCCGTCGGTGACGCGGAAGACCCCGCCCAGCGGGCCGACGTCCTCGCCGAAGACGAGCACCCGTTCGTCCTCGCGCATCGCGTCCCGCAGGGCGGCGTTCAACGCCTGCCCCATCGACATCGACGTGGATGCGGAGGTACGCGTCGCCGGCGCCGGCTCTGGCTTTGCCGCCCGTGCAGACGGTTCCGGCGTCGGCTTCTGCGCAGGCGTCGATCGCGCAGGCGTCGATCGCGCCGGCTGCGGGCCCGGTGCGGGCTCGGGCACCGATACGGACATTGCATCGGACATTGAATCGGACATGGCGGTCATGTCACTCCTCCGGGGCGCTCAGCTCGGCCGCGAGCAGCGCGCGCTGCTCGCGCAGCTGCGGCGTCGGGGCGGCGAAGACGTGGTCGAACAGCTCGAACGGATCCGTCTCCGGCTCCGCGTTCATCCGGTCGCGGACGCGGGCCGCGTACTCCTCGGCGGCCTCGTGCGCCGCCTCGACGCCGGCCGCGTCGAGCAGCCCCCGGCCGCGCAGGTACGTCTCCAGCCGGGCCAGGGGATCGGCCGCCTCCCACCGCGCGACCTCCTCGGCGTCGCGGTAGCGGGTGGCGTCGTCGGCGTTCGTGTGCGATTCGATCCGGTACGTGTGCGCCTCGACCAGGAACGGCCCGCCGCCCTCGCGCGCGTGCCGGACCGCCTCGGTCAGCACGGACAGGACCGCGACGAGGTCGTTGCCGTCCACCTGCTCGGAGCGGATCCCGTACCCGACGCCCTTGTACGCGAGCGCGGGAGCGGCGCTCTGCCGGGCCAGCGGCACGGAGATGGCGTACTTGTTGTTCTGCACGAAGAACACGACGGGGGAGCGCAGGACGGCCGCGTAGTTGAGCGCCTCGTGGAAGTCGCCCTCGCTGGTGCCGCCGTCGCCGATGAAGGCCATGGCGACCGCGTCCTCGCCCCTGCGCCGCAGCGCCTCCGCCATGCCGACCGCGTGGATCGTCTGGGTGGCCAGTGGCGTGCACTGGGGCGCGACGCGCACGGCCGCGGGGTCGTAGCCGCAGTGCCAGTCGCCGCGCAGCAGCGTGAGCACCTCGACGGGGTCGAGGCCGCGCGCGACCAGCGCCACGCAGTCGCGGTAGGTGGGGAACAGCCAGTCGTCCGCGCGCAGCGCGAGCACACCGGCGATCTGGCACGCCTCCTGCCCCCTGCTGGACGGGTAGACGGCGAGCCGGCCCTGCTTGGTCAGCGCGGTCGCCTGGCGGTCGAACCGGCGGCCCAGGACCATGCGGCGGTAGGCGTCCACGAGCAGGTCGTCCGCGGGCGCCCGGTATTCGGCCCGGTAGCCGGCCTCGCCGCCGGTGGGCGGGCCGGCGGCGGTGCCGTCCTCGGCGACGAAGCGTACGGGGACGGGCTCGGGGAGAAGACCGCCGGCCACCTGATGACGGGACATGGCGACGCTCGCTTTCGCTGGACGTTTGACAAGAGAAGCGTCCGCGTCACGCACCATCTGTTCAAGACATCAGGCGCAATAGGCGACAAATGGCCTCAAGAGGGCATTTATGAGGCCAAATGTCGATCGATGAGCGAGCCGAGCGGAGGAAGACCGGACGTTTTGCCGTGGCTCACCCCCGGCCTTTGCCCCATTCCGCGCCCCGCCCCCGGGCCTCGTCGAACACGAGCCACGTCCGCGTCGCCCTTACGCCCGGGATGTCCTGGATGCGTTCCAGCACCATGTGCCGCAGTGCCGCGTTGTCCGGCGTCCTGACCAGCACCAGGATGTCGTAGTCGCCGCCGACCATGGCGAAGTGCTCCACGTACGCGATCTCACGCAGCGCCGCCGACACCCCCCGCCAGGAGTTCTGCTCGATGGTCACCGAGACGTACGCGCTGGTGCCCAGGCCCGCCTTCGCCGGCGCGATCTCGGCCGTGAAGCCCGTGATCACGCCGTCGTCGATGAGCCTGGTCAGGCGCGCGTACGCGCTGGCCCGGGAGATGTGCACGTGCTCGGCCAGCGTCCGCACCGACATGCGGCCGTCACGCAGCAGCTCGGCGATGATCGCCCGGTCCACCTCGTCCAGCGGCGCCGCGGAACGCCCCGGCCAGCCCTCGCCGGGGCTCTCGCGCTCGGCGGGCGGCGCGGGCCCGTTCACCGCGTGTCCTCCTCCCAGGTCTTGGCCACCAGGGTGAGGACGTCGTACGTGGCGACAGCCTGGCCCTCCTGGTTGCTCACCACGGCGTCCCAGCGGACCTCGCCGTAGTCGGCCCCGGTGCGCGGCGTGATCTGCTTGACCGTCAGCGTCACCGCGATGGCGTCCCCCGCCTTGACGGGGGTGAGGAAGCGCAGCGCGTCCACGCCGAAGTTCGCCAGCACGGGCCCGGGCGCCGGGTCCACGAACAGCCCGGCGGCCAGCGAGACGACCAGGTAGCCGTGCGCGACGATCCCGCCGAACAGCGGGTTGCGCGCGGCCGCCGCCGCGTCGGTGTGGGCGTAGAAGGTGTCGCCGGTGAACTCGGCGAAGTGCTCGATGTCGGCCAGCGTGACCGTGCGCGGCGCGGAGGCGATCGTGTCGCCGATCCGCAGCTCGGCCAGCGACTTGCGGAAGGGGTGCACGCCGGAGCCGGCGCGGGCGGCGCCGGTCGTCCAGCGTCCGGTGACCGCGGTGAGCAGGTCGGGTGAGGCCTGTACGGCGCTGCGCTGCATGTGGTGCAGCACCCCGCGGATCCCGCCCAGCTCCTCGCCGCCGCCGGCCCGCCCGGGGCCGCCGTGGACGAGGACGGGCAGGGGCGAGCCGTGCCCGGTGGACTCCTTGGCGTCGTCCCGGTCGAGGACGAGCACCCGCCCGTGCCACGGCGCGAGCCCGAGCACGACGCTCCTGGCCACCTCGGGATCGTGGGTGACCACGGAGGCGACCAGGCTGCCCCGGCCCCGCGCGGCCAGCGTCACCGCCTCGTCCAGGCCGTCGTAGGAGAGCACGGTGCTGACCGGGCCGAACGGCTCGACGTCGTGCGGCTCGGTGGCGCCGGGCCGCGCCCGCAGCACCAGCGGGGTCATGAACGCGCCCCTGGTCGCGTCCCCGTCCAGCAGGGGAGCGCCGGCGGGGTCGCCGGCCACCACGTCGGAGCTCGCGCGCAGCGCCTCGACGGCCTTGCGCACCTCCTCGCGCTGGCCGAGGCCGGCCAGCGCGCCCATCCGCACGTCCGGGTTGCGCGGGTCGCCCACACTCACCTTCGCCAGGCGCGCGGCCAGCGCCTCCACCACCTCGCCCGTCAACGCGGACGGTACGAGCACGCGGCGGATGGCGGTGCACTTCTGCCCGGCCTTGACCGTCATCTCGGTGACGACGCCCTTGACGAACAGGTCGAACTCGGGATCGTCAGGGCGCACGTCGGGGCCGAGGATCGAGCAGTTGAGCGAGTCGGCCTCGACGCCGAGGACGACGCCGCCGTCCAGCACGTTCGGATGGCGGCGCAGGATGCCGGCGGTGTGGGCCGAGCCGGTGAAGGCCACGGAGTCCTGCACGGTCAGCTCGTCGAGCAGGCCGCCCGCGCTGCCCGCGACGAGCTGGAGCGTGCCTTCGGGCAGGATCCCCGACGCCACGATCAGCCGGACGGCACGCTCGGTGAGGTAGGCGGTCTGGCTGGCCGGCTTGACGATCGAGGGCAGCCCGGCCAGGAAGGCGGGGGCCAGCTTCTCCAGCATGCCCCAGACGGGGAAGTTGAACGCGTTGATCTGCACGGCCACGCCCGGCCTGGAGGCGTAGAGGTGCTGGCCGACGAAAGTGCCGCCCTTGCCCAGCCGCTCCAGGCCGCCGTCGAGGTAGACCGTGTCGTTCGGCAGCTCGCGCACGCCCTTGCTGGCGTAGCTGAACAGGGTGCCGATGCCGCCGTCCACGTCGATCGCGGTGTCGCGGGTGGTGGCGCCGGTCCGCAGCGACAGGGCGTACAGCTCGTCCTTGCCCTCCAGCAGGTGCTTGGCCAGCGCCTTGAGCAGCGCGGCCCGCTCGTGGAAGGTCAGGGCTCGCAGCGCGGGCCCGCCGGTCTCGCGGGCGTGGCGGACCATCGCCGCGACGTCCAGCCCTCGGCTGGAGACGCGCGCGACCTCCTCGCCAGTGGCGGCGTCGAGCAGCGGCTCCCCGTCGTCGGCCGGGCGGAACCACCGTCCGGCGGCATAGCTCTCCAGCAGCGTGCTCACACTGTCTCCTCTCCCCGGGCGTGACCTGTTGCGCGGGCACCCCTCCCTGTGCGACCTTATTACTGACCGAGCGATAAGTAAATGAGCCGGAGGGTCTCGGAGGAAACATGACGACCACCCCAGCGGACCCGGCCCTGGAGAGCCGGCTGCAGGCCGGTTTCGACGCGACCATCGCCCGCCACGACCGCATCGAGCCCCGGGACTGGATGCCGGACGCCTACCGCAGGACCCTCATCCGCCAGATCGCCCAGCACGCCCACTCCGAGATCATCGGCATGCAGCCCGAGGGCAACTGGATCAGCCGCGCGCCGTCGCTGCGGCGCAAGGCGATTCTGCTGGCCAAGGTGCAGGACGAGGCGGGGCACGGGCTCTATCTTTACTCCGCGTGCGAGACGCTGGGCGTCTCCCGCGCCGAGCTGACCGATCTGCTGCTGTCCGGCCGGCAGAAATACTCCTCGATCTTCAACTATCCGGCGCTGTCGTACGCCGACGTCGGCACCATCGGCTGGCTGGTGGACGGCGCCGCCATCTGCAACCAGGTGCCGCTCTGCCGCACCTCCTACGGCCCGTACGGGCGCGCCATGATCCGCATCTGCAAGGAGGAGTCCTTCCACCAGCGGCAGGGCTACGAGCTGCTGATGACGATGATGCGTGGCACCGACGCCCAGCGCGCCATGGTGCAGGAGTCGGTCGACCGGTTCTGGTGGCCGGTGCTGATGATGTTCGGCCCGCCTGACGCGCAGTCGCCCAACAGCGCGCGGTCGATGGCGTGGGGCATCAAGCGCAACTCCAACGACGAGCTGCGGCAGAAGTTCGTGGACATGACCGTCCCGCAGGCCGAGGCGCTCGGCGTCACGCTGCCCGACCCCGATCTGCGCTGGGACGAGGAACGCGGCCACTACGACTTCGGCGAGCCCGACTGGGAGGAGTTCGCCGCGATCCTGCGCGGGGACGGGCCGTGCAACGCGCAGCGGATGGCCCACCGCCGGGCCGCGCACGAGGACGGGGCCTGGGTGCGCGAGGCCGCCACCGCGTTCGCCGAGCGCGCGAGTGCCGTGGAGGGCGTCCGATGAGCGGCGATCGGCGGGAGTGGCCGCTGTACGAGGTGTTCGTCCGGGGCAAGCGCGGGCTCAACCACGTGCATGTGGGGTCGCTGCACGCGCCGGACGACGCGATGGCGCTGCGGCACGCCCGGGACGTCTACACGCGGCGGAACGAGGGAGTCAGCATCTGGGTCGTACGGGCGGACGCCATCGCCGCGTCCAGCCCGGACGAGAAGGACCCGCTGTTCGCGCCGAACGGCGACAAGGTCTACCGGCATCCGACGTTCTACGACATTCCCGGCGATGTCCCGCACATGTGAGCCTTCACGATCGGAACCACCCATCATGAGCGACAAATCTGTGACCGGCGAACCTGGGACCGGCGAACCCAGGGGCGTCCGACCTGTGCCGGGCGGACCTGTGAACGACGGACCCTGGGGTGACGAGCACGGCAGCGTCTTCGACGGGCTGCTCGGCGGCGACTCGTCCCAGTGGGCCTTCGGCACAGACTTCGAGGACCCGCTGGCCGGCGTCGACACCACCACGCCCGGCGGCGTGGACCCCGCCGACCTGGCCGCGTACTGCCTCATGCTCGGCGACGACGCCCTGATCATGTCGCAGCGCCTGTCCGAGTGGTGCAGCCGCGCCCCCGACCTGGAGGAGGACATCGCGCTGGCGAACATGGCGCTCGACCTGCTGGGGCAGGCGCGGCTGCTGCTGGCGCGGGCGGCCGCCGCCGATCCGGGTGTCGTGCCCGCGCTGCCCGAGGGCTCGCCGGTGCCGCCGGAGGACGCGCTGGCCTTCTTCCGCGACGACCGGGACTTCCGCAACGTCCGCCTGGCCGAGGTGGACAACGGCGACTTCGCGCACGTCGTCGTCCGCCTGCTGCTGTTCTCGGCGGCCCTGCCCACCCTGCTCGAACGGCTGCGCGCCAGCCGTGACCACGTGCTGGCCGCCGTGGCGGCGAAGGGCGTCAAGGAGGTCGCCTACCACCGCGACTGGGCCGGGCGCTGGTTCCTCACGCTCGCCCTCGGCACCGAGGAGTCCCGCCGCAGGCTCCTGACGGCCCTGGACGAGCTGTGGCCGCTGCTGGCCGAGCTGACCGGGACGCATCCCCTCGAACGCTCCCTGGCCCAGGCCGGGGTCGCCGCCGACACCTCGTCCCTGCCCGGCGAGGTGGACGCCGTCCTCGGCCAGGTGCTCGCCACGAGCGGCGTCCCCCGTCCGGAACGGGCCCCGCTGGCCGGCGTCGGAGGGCGGACGGGCCGCGACGGTCTGCACACCGAGGCCCTGAGCCGGCTGCTCGCCGAGATGCAGGTGGTCGCCCGCGCCCACCCGAGCGGACGCTGGTGACCACCACTCACGGCCCCGTCCGGAGCGCCGTTCAGGTCGCCAGGGAGGTGGCAGGGCAGGTGCGCGATCCCGAGATGCCCATGCTCACCCTCGCCGACCTCGGTGTCCTGCGCGGCGTCGAAGTGGTACGGGACGAGGCCGGCGCGGAGGTCGTCGTGGCCTCGATCACGCCGACCTACACCGGCTGCCCCGCGATGGCGACCATGCGCGACGACCTCGTCCACCGGCTCAACGACGCCGGGTTCGGCCGGGTCGAGGTGCGGGTCGTGCTCGACCCGCCGTGGTCCAGCGACTGGATCTCCGAACGCGGCCGCGCCGCCCTGCGCGAGGCCGGCCTGTCGGCGCCCGGCCCGGCCCCCCGGCGGAGCGCGGGACCGGT
>NZ_BAAAMU010000066.1:0-61391 GCF_039529435.1 Nonomuraea maheshkhaliensis | reverse complement strand
CATCCTCGAACGCTTCAAGCCGGGGCAGAGCTACGACGGGGTGCGTACCGCCGAGAGCCTGCGCCGCGTCCTGGCCGAGGTCAGACGGGGCGGCTACGCCATGGGGAGCAAGTCCGGGCCCCAGCCGCACACCACGGCGTCCGCGCCGGTCCGCGACGCGGACGGCGTGGTCGCCGCCGTGTCCGTGGTGGCGCCGAGCGCCGACTTCGACGCGGCGATCTATGTACCCGCCGTCCGCGCCACCGCGCGGGCCATCTCACGCGCACTGAACGACACCCACCAGATCGGCTCATGAACGTTACCGGGTCGGCTGATCGTGCAGATTCCCCCATCGAAGCCGCACCCAAAGGATGACTCAGCGGCGAGTTGGCGCAGGTTTCTTATTCCGCGGCAAGCTCATCGTCCGGCGCCTTGACAGCGCCTGAAATTGCTCGATCTCCGTCTGGTGCGGCAGCATCCCGATCGCGCAGCCGTCTCAGCCGCGATCTGATCGCCCCTTCGCTACGCTCGAGCGCTGCGGCGATGGCCTTGACCGAGGCCCCTGGCTGGGACGCGAGTTGCCGCAGTTCGTCGTCCTGCTCATCGCTCCAGCCGCGATACGCCGCAGCGTGCACAAGTTTCTGCTGCTCGACCAGCGAGCCGGTGCTCTCGTTCCCCTGGCCGCATCGTCCCTTCAGGAGCTTGACCAGATCAACCAGCAACCCGAGGTCGGCTGCGGGCAGGTGACCGCTCAGCTCCGCCACCTGCCCACCGTCGGCGTCACGCCCGTTGAGCTCGATCTGCAACCCGCCGTCCGCAGTACGGCGGGCAGTCAGAACATAGCGCTGGCCACGCTGTGTCAGTTGCAAGCGCAGAGCGTCGTCCGAGGCGCTGTCCAATTCTTCTCCTGCCAGAACCGCCATGACGTCCCCTCTTCATCGTGGGAGGACGCGCCTGTGTACTCAACTCAATTTTCGCACGCAACATCGAATTCCGTTGGCGTCAGGGCGGCTTACGGCCTAGTGGTGATCTTTTCGCGCTGGCTCACGCAGGCTCGCGCCCGCTCGCGTCATCTAACAGCTGGACGGCAGCCGTGTACAGACTTTCGGCCCGTGCCGAGACCGCCTCAGCTCGGCGTGGCAGCACGTCGCGCACCGGAACCGTTTCGGCCTCGGGCGAGCCGCCTACCGGAGGCGTGCCACACCTGCGCTCTCGCCAGCGTCACGCCGCCACGACTGCGTTGGCCTGGGTCCGCCATCACGCTGAGGCGATCTCATCTCTCACCTGGCACAAGCTGAACGATGAGGCCCGATCGACAGCAGAGGGCAGCCGGCGGGCGCTGAGGCGCTTCATCGGTGATTCCACTTCCGGCCACGACCTGCGGTTGAGCAGCCACCACGTGTTCCGGTTCAGTCACCCTCGCAGGCGTCCGGTCGTCGCGCAACCGAGCGGCTGATCTCGCGCGGCAAGATCTTTTCCGCGCGGAACCCACCGGCTTCGCCGGCGCCTTCCTCAACCGCGCGGAAAACATCTTCCTCCCGCGAGGCCGCTCGGTTGCACTCCTCCCTCCCGCCTGCGCGGACTCCCGCACCGGAACACGCAGCGGCCGCCCGCCCGGGAGCCGCGGACGGAAGGGAGCCACCGATGAAGCGCCTCACGCTCGGGATCCGCCTCTACGCCACCGACCTCACCGCCTGCATCCGCTGCGGCGACGCGATCCGGCTGCGGGACAGCTGGCCGCTGAATGGTGGCGGCCGGATCTGCCCGAAATGTGTAAGCGAGGCCGTCGAAGCGCATCGCCTAGCGGAAGCCGCCGACCGCGCGACCCAGGCTTAACCGCCCGCGGGGGCGGGACGACACTCCCGCCCCCTCTCCGACCAGCCCACGTTTCGCAAAGGGAGAACTGCCATGGCCAACGACGTAACCATCACCCTCACCGGCAACCTCACCGACGATCCCGAACTGCGCTTCACGCCTACGGGGGACGCCGTCGCCCGCTTCCGCGTCGCCTCCTCGCCGCGCTTTCTCGACCGCCAGAGCGGCGAGTGGAAGGACGGCCGCCCGCTCTACATGACCTGCAACGTGTGGCGACAGCAGGCCGAACACGTCGCCGAGTCACTTCAGCGGGGCATGCGCGTCATCGTGGAGGGCCGTCTCAAGCAGCGCACGTACGAGACGATCGAGGGCGGCAAACGTACGGTCTACGAGATAGAGGTCATCGAAGTCGGCCCGTCTTTGCGCAGCGCCACCGTCAGGGTCACCCCGGTCAAGAACGGGCGCTCATCCGGCTCCGCGCCGACCGAAGATCCTTGGCCCAACGTCTTCGCGGAGCGCCCTGAAACAGAGCCCGCCATGGCCGCCGCCCACGCGACCGCCACCAGCGACGATGAGACTTCCGAGCCGGAGTTCTGACCGGTGCCGAGTGGGCGGAACTGCCGCAGTTCCGCCCGCTCGGAACCGTCATCGCCTGTACGACCTTCTACTGACAAGGGGAAGAAACCTCGATGGACCCTGACGCCATAGCCCGTCGCGCGCGCCGGCACGGTTGGACCGTAGAGTTCAACGCCGATCCCGGAGTCATCCTGCGCCGCCGTCTCTGGCAGCTGGAGATCACTTTCGTCGGCGACGCTCCATCGATCGCGCTCGTCTCCGGGCCGGAAGGCCGCGACGTCGGCCGACCCGTCAACCTTCGCTCGATCAACACTCTGATCCGCTCCAGGCCGGACGAGATCGCCCAGCGCGTCGCAGAGGCGATTCTGGGCGAACCCTCCGCCCGTACGGAAGATTCGGGTTCGTAGCGGGGGAGTGGCTGGCCTCTGGCACGGGGCGGCTGGGGGCTACGCCGCCCCCAGGCCCCCGCGCCGCGGGTGGGCAGACCGCCCACCGGGCGCGCGACAACTCGTCGGACCAGGCGGCCTGCCCACCCGCCCCGTTGGCGAGCCTGGTCGCGCAGCATCCCGCGGGCACCGAGGACAACAGCGGCGCGGCCCTTTGGCCCTGGCCGGCAACGACGGGACGAGGCGACCGGAGGGCGGCGAACGTTACACTGGGGCCGGACTCCTTCGGGAGTTGTCAATGTGCAGGGACCGGCAAGGTTTTCGATTCAGAACCCTTCGGGGTTCCGCCTTGCCGGTCCCGTCACATCCGCTGGTGAACTCCGCTCACCCGTCGTAGCCGAGTTGCCGTTCCGCCTTCACCGACAGATCACTGAATCTAGCGAGTGCGGCCCTGAGCCCATAGACGCGGTGCGGGTCCGGTGACACCGTGGCGGCCAGTACACAGAGATCCCGGGCTATCAGCCACTGGAAGATGAGGTCACGGAAGATTGCCGTGGTGACCGGGTCCAGGGGAAGGTCGAGCATTGTAATACGTGCGCGCTCCATGGCTTGAGCCCCGAGAAGGCCGTCTGAATCCTCTATGCGGATGGGCGGGAGTTCGATGGGAATGGGCAGGAGGCTGAGGAGTTTGTTGGTGAGGGCGTAGGCCCCCAAGAGCATTTCAGCCAACTCTTCCAGTTCTTCCATGGGGAATGGTCTCCCTTTCGTGAGTTGTCACTGTGCGACATCGTTCGGGATTTCGACTCCCTTACCGATGCCTGATGACCGACTTGGCCTCACCCGGAAAGAACCGGGTGAGGCCATCGGAAACGGTCAGAGATCCAGGTTGAGACCGAGTTCCGGAGCGAGCATTTCGGTCAATGTGCCGAGGCGGATGATCATGAGCCAGATGGCGTCGATCCGGTACTCTTCCTGCTCGTCTTCCATCATGCACAAGGCGCACAGATCGAGTACCGCTGGCCACTCGGTGAGCGTCATGTGCAGGAGGGATCTGACTTTGTCGTCCAGGGGGAGATCGAGGATGAGCGCCCTCGCTCTGACGAGGGCATGGACGACGTCGAACGGGTCCGTCTCGTCGCCGATCCGGGGAAGTCCGATCGGGACGGGAAGGAGTGTGAGTAGCTTCGTGAGGCGAAAGTAGATGCCGATCAGCATTTCCAGCAGCGCATCTACGCGTGCGAGGTACTCTTCGCGGTCCACCGTGATGGTGTCCTCTCTGGAGTTGTCAATGTGCGCGGTTCGGGGTTTCGACCCCCTTGCCGATGTCTCTATTATGCCATTAATCGTTGAAGACATTCAATAGTTAATGGCATACTGAAGGCATGGAAGACATCACCGATTCGATTCGCGACGCGGCCGCCCACGTGGCCCGTGCGTTGGGAATCACCATGGCCGAACTCGCCGAGACCGCCAACACGCTCAGCCCGGGCGACCAACCCGCCAGGAGCGACGGCGAAAACCTGCTGCTCGCCCTTGGTGAGATCGTCCGAAGTGAACCAAGCCGGTACGACCTGGTGGACGCAGCGGAAGCCGCCAAGATCCTCGGTGTCTCACGTTCGCGCCTTCACCTGCTCGCCGAGACGAAACCCGACTTTCCCCAGCAGCGTTACCCGCACCTCGCTGGGAAACTGTGGCGGCGACAAGACATCAACGCCTTCAACAAAACATGGGATCGCCGCGTAGGTCGTCCACCGAAAGCTCGGTGACCATGGACCCCGTCGGTGATGATCACGTGTGCGTCGTCATAGACGCGGGTCGTCCACAAGGGCGAACCCGTCAGCATCGGTCGCCGTCAGCCGCTCGACCGTGAAGCGGCGACCGGGCAGTTCGTTGGCGGGCAGACCGGCCTGCGCTGCGATGCGGTGGGCCGAAACTCGAAGGGGAGCGTTGGCGTCATGATGCGGCGTGATCAACTCCGCCTCCTCGCCGATCGTCAGCAGAACCGTCACTACTGCGCTCATCGCCCGCCGTCCTTCCCGACCTTGCCGCGCACGTACAGAGCCCCAGCGGTACGGCCCTAAGTCCCCGCATGAGGTGGCGGTCCTACAGTAGCCGTGCGCGGAGCGCCCGCCCTCTGCCTAGGTGTGAAGGCCCTTGGATCGGCCTTCACACCTAGGCATCTTTTGTCCCCCTTGTTATATTGATCACGTTCGTGATCTCGGCTGTGGTGCCTTGATCCGGCTTTCATGTCCGGGTTCGCAGCCCGGAGGTGACGCACTCCCATGCTGAGCATCGGCCTCGGCTACGACCCGGGGTATCTGACGCGGCAGGTCGGCACGGGAGCGGAGAACTACTACCTGTCATCGCTCGGTGACGAAGAGCGTGGCGAACCGCCAGGGATATGGAGCGGCGAGGCCTGCGCCGAGCTGGGGTTCACGCCCGGCGAACCGGTCGAACCGACAGCCTTCGAACGGCTGTATCGCAGCTTCGCCGACCCGCGTGACCCCGCCTTCGACGACCCGTCGGTCCCTGAAGCGGACAAGCCGGTGCTCGGCAGCAGACCAGCGCAGTTCGCCGCGGACACCGGCCGTAAGCCCGTCTACTTCCTGGACCTGACCTTCAGCCCGCCCAAGAGCGTGACGTTGCTCCACGCCGGCCTGCTGGCGAAAGCGGCTGAGCGAGAACGCGATGGCCACCCCGATCAAGCTCTGGACCTCCGGGCCCAGGCAGCCGCTGTATGGGACGCGGTCATGACGGGCAACAGGGCGATGCTGGAGTACTACCAGGACGTATGCGGGGTGAGCCGAGCTGGCAAACACGGCCCGAAGGCGGCGGGCCGGTCCACCGGACGCTGGGTCGACGCGCCCCGCTGGGTGGTCGCCTCGTTCCGGCAGCACACCTCCCGCAACGGCGACCCGCAGCTGCACGTGCACAACCCCGTCCTTAACCGGGTTCCGTGCGACGAGGACGGCAAGTGGCGGGCTCTGGACAGCCGAGCGATCCACGCCGTCCGTCCCGCAGCGGCCGCGCTGGCTGAGCGCGTCATGTGGGAGACGCTGACCCGTTCGTTGCCGATCAACACGCGGGTTCGAGCCGACGGCCATGGGCTGGAGGTCGAGGGCATCGACGACGACTTGATCGGCATGTTCTCCTCACGTCGCGTCGAGGTCTCCGGATTTCTGGAGCAGCTGCGTGCGCAGTACGTCGCCCGGCACAGGCGCGAGCCCTCGGCTCGCGCCCTGTTCTCCATGGCGCAGTACGCCACCCGCGCCACCAAGGCCCGAAAGAGCAAGGCTCCCGCGCCCACCCACGCCGCGGAGCTGGACCAGTGGATGGAGCAGTCCAGACAGGTTGAGTCAGGCACACTGGCCGACGTTCCCAATCGGGTCTTCAACGGACGCACGCATCCGGACACGGACTCCGACCGGGAGCAGGCGACGGCTCTCGCCGAGCAGATCCTGCAGCGCTCGGGCCATGCGACTCGTACGTCTCGACCCGGCGTCGCTATGGAGGTCGCCGAAGAGTCCCAGGCCGAGCAGCAGATCAACCGCATCCTGCAGTCCGCGGTTGCGGACGCTCAACGAGCCAAGGCCGTGTTCTCCCGGTACGAGGTGACCCGCGCGATCAACCGCCACCTGCCCGGCTGGCTCGGCGGGTTACCCGCGAACGCCGTCAGGCAGGTGCTGGAGGATCTGACCGAGCAGGCGATCGGCCCGGGCAACGCGTACGGAGTGCGATTGCTGAACGTGCCCGAAGTGGTCGAGGTGCCTCCCGAGCTGCGGAGGGCGAACGGCAGCAGCGCCTATGTCGCCCCCTGCGCCGAGCGATTCACCACCGACGATCACCTCGCCATCGAAAACCGGCTGCTCACCGCCGCTCAAGCACGTACCGCACCAGCAATCCCCCTCCAGCGGGTGCAGGAATGGCTGGCCCCGCGCCGCTCCGGCGACGACGGTCCCGGACTGCGCGAGGACCAGGCCGAAGCCATCATCGGCATCGCCACCTCAGGCCGGGCCGTGGACGTGTTCGAGGGCCCCGCCGGGTCCGGCAAGTCCTACACGCTGGGCCGGCTGACCGGGCTGTGGCGGGCCGGCCAAGGGGTCGGTTCGATCGGGCTCACCCTGTCCACGAACGCCTCCTACGTGCTGGCCGATGAGGGCTTCGAGCGGACGTTCAACATTCGCCGCTTCCTCACGCTGGCCCGGGCGGGCAAACTCAGAATCGAGCCGGGCACGCTGATCGTGGTCGACGAGGCGTCCATGGTGCCCACCGCCGACCTGGCCGCCATCCAGGAGGTAGCGGAACGGGCGTTCGGCAAGGTGGTGTGGGCGGGCGACACCGCGCAACTGTCGGCGCCGGAAGCGGGCGGGCTCATGCGCGTGCTGGCCGCCGACGCCGGTTCGTACGCGCTGAACGTGGTCGAGCGTATGGAAGCGGTCTGGGAGCGCGAGGCGTCCCTACGGCTGCGTTCCGGCCAGGTCTGGGTGGTGGACGAGTACGACGAGCGTGGCCGCATCGTGGAAGGCGACCGCGAACAGGTGACCACCCGCCTGGTGTCCGACTACCTGGAAGACCGCGCCGCCGGACGGCGGGCGGTGATGCTGACCATGTCCAACGCCGATGCCCGCGAGCTGGCGGCCCGAGTGCGCGCCGAGCTGGTACGACGCGGTGAAGTCAGCGCCGACGGGGTACGGCTTCGCGACGGCACCACTGCGGGCGTCGGAGACCTGGTGATGGCCCGCGCCAACACCAGGCGCGTCAACGTGGCCGGCACCTGGCGTACCTTGTCCAACCGCGACGTTCTGCGCGTCCACCAAGTCCTCGACGACGGGGCTCTGATCGCCCACCTGACCAGCCGGACTCACCCCAGCGGTGACCCCGCCCGCCACGTCTACATCCCCGCCCACTACGCCGCCAAGCACCTCGAACTCGGCTACGCCACCACGACCCACGCAGCCCAAGGCCGCACCGTCGACGTCGCGCGCGCCCTCATCGACGGTCGCGTCACCCACCAGATGTTGTACGTCATGCTGACCCGCGGCCGCTCCGCCAATGTCGGCTACGTCGACGTCACGGCCCTGACTGCGGCCGACCTGCGCGAAGGCGGCCGGCAGTCGCTCCAACTGGCCGAGCCTGACCCCGCGCCCGGCGCCCCCACCCTCAACGCCCGCACCGTCCTCGCCCACGTCCTCGACCGCGACGACGCCGCCCCGGCCGCCATCGAGGCCCTGCGCGAGGAAGGCGAACGCGTCACCCACATGGCGCATCTGATGGCCATCTGGCGCGACATCATCGCCCTGGCGACCCGGCCCCGCCACCGCCGCACGCTGGGCGCGGAGCTCACCCCCGACCTGTACGAGAGGCTCCAGAACGACCCTGCCCGCCGCGCGTTCGACGCCCTGCTCCAGCGGATCGAGCTGTCCGGCCGCGACAGTACCGAGCTGATCCGCCGGGCGGTGCACCACCGCACCTTCAACGACGCCCGCTCGATCGCCCAGGTACTGCACCACCGACTCACTCGCCTGCTGAGCGCCGATGACGAGGGCCGGGATCCGGTGCCCGTGCGTTGGCGTGACCGGCCGCCGCACATCGACGATCCCAACCTGGCCCGATACGCCCATGAAGTCGCCGAGCGTATGGACCAGCGCACCGAGCACCTCGGCCAGCGCGCCGCCCAGTCACCGCCGACCTGGGCTCTGCAGCACCTCGGCGAGGTCCCCGACGAACCCCTCCTACGACAGGAATGGATCGTCCGAGCCGGCGTCATCGCTGCCTACGGTGAGGCATACGGTACCTCCCTGCTGACCGACCACCGCCCAGGGCCGCTCGCTCCTGACCGCGAATCGGCCTGGCAGGCCGCCCGGCAGGCTCTGACTTCCCGCACCTTGCCAGCCGCCGAACGCCCGGATGGCGAAGTACGCCCGCCGGCCCCCACCACCCCGCAGAGGCCCGAGTCTCCCTCGCGTAGTGACGACACCGTCGCGGCGATGAGGCAGGCCGGCGCCTTGCTCGCCCTCTCGCACACGCCGTACCGCGTCGGGCTGCTCACACCAGAACAGCTCACTGCCCGCGCCGACGAGCTCACCAACCAAGCCCGCGATGCCGCAGCAGCCCTGACCGCCGCCGAGCAACGCGCCCGAACCTACGCCGTCACCGGAGGCGGCCCCGCCGAGCAAGAACTGACCAGCAAACGCGCCCAGCTGACGGAACGACTGCGCCGCATCGAGGAAGCCACCGCAGCGCAGGAGCGACTTCGCCTCGCCGAACAAGAACTGGAGCGCGCCCAGCCCGCCGAGCAGCCGAGCGCTCGCCTGTCGGCGGCACAACACGCGCACGCCACCGCGAGAGAACAAGCCCGCCAGGCCCTGGCCCAGGCGCCCCCGCGTACCGTATGGCCGCTGATCCGCCACCAGCACGACCAGCTGATCATCCACTGGGACACCATCCTGCATGCCGGCCGGCAAGCCGACATCCAGGCCGCCGAGAACGACGCCGTCACCGCCCGAACCGCCCAGCAGCAGATCCGCAGCGAACTGGATGCGATCCAGAACGAGATCGCCCGCCGCCAGGCCCTGCCTCAGGCCCGGCAGCGCGTCGAGCAGGCCGCTCGCGATCACCACCACGCCACGCAACAGCAGCAGGAACTCCTGGCCACCCTGGCCGGCACACCCGACGGCGTGGGCCTACTCACCACCAGTCAACTCTCCGCCCGCATGACAGAACTTCGCCAACGCGAGCAGGAACTCGCCGCCGCCGTACGAACCGCAGAAGACCACCTGACGCACCTCACCGAACACGGCGGCGGCCCCGCCGAGCACGTCCTCCAGCAGCGTCGTGACGAACTGGCGAGGCACCTCCGACGCATCGACGCCGCAGACCAGGCCGCCCGGCGACGCGACGAACTGGCCCAGCACCTGAGCGACCTCAACCAGCAGAATGAGGCGATCTTGGAACGGATCCAGCAGATCCGTCACGAACTTCCCACGCTAGGACGGGTGCGGCCTGGGTCACGAGCACGACGTGCCGCCCTGGAGAACCGGCGCGTCCAGCTCTACCAGCGCCACGCCGACCTCTTGCAGAGCCACCAGACGCTCGAAAGCGCACACCTCGAAGCGAGCCGAGCCGCCCACGCCAGCGCCGAGCAAGCTCCCTCCCGCTCCTCGTGGCCGCAGATCCGCCGACAGGCCGCCGAACTGGAGCGCACCTGGGAACAAACGCGGCAGCAAGCCCAGGTCACCGACCTGAAGTCGGGTCAAGACCGTCTCGAGGAGGCCCGCGGAAACGCCCTTCAGACGGCTCGCATGCTGCAGGCCACCGTAGAAGAAGTCGAGCGCCGCCGAAGCCTGCCCCACGGACAACGCAAGGCCGAGCATGACGCCCGAGCCGAGCATCAGCGGAGCCTTCGTGAAGAGCTAGAACTACGGGAGACCCACCGAGCCGCCAGTCGAACACCGGCAACTGGCCGCCGAATTCAAGACCGAGTGCCGGAGCATCAAGATCGTGAACGGAGCCACTGAGGCAAGAAGGCATTACGGTAGGTGGGCATGTAGCTGGATGATTTGGGCCGTCACCACTACGTCGGCGGCGCGGTCACGGAGCATTTCCGGTAGCACGCGGCCGACCGAATAGGTGACGGTCTTGCCAGGCTGGGCAGTCGCTTGACCTGCGACAGGTCGACTACGACGCCGCCGTGGAACGTCTTGGTGAAGATCGCCAGGATGCCTGGCACGATGGCGCCCTTGCCCTGGGTGCTGGTGAGGCCCAGATAGCTTGGATCAGGCGCGGAACATTAGATGGCTTGAAGGCTGGCTTCGGAACCTTGGGACCATCCCCGCGTACGCGGGGAGCACAAGCACCTGGGCATCGTCCCGCTCAACAAGGCGGGACCATCCCCGCGTGCGCGGGGGGCACTCGTCCGTGGTGAAGAAGAAGACACCCGGCTCGGGACCATCCCCGCGTGCGCGGGGAGCACGGGAACAAGGGCCAGATCAAGATCCCGGCCACGGGACCATCCCCGCGTGCGCGGGGAGCACGCCCAAGGCTTCCGCGACATCTTCTGTGGCGGGGGACCATCCCCGCGTGCGCGGGGAGCACGTTCGGTTCGACTCTGCGCAGGCGCTCGCACAGGGACCATCCCCGCGTACGCGGGGAGCACACGTTCGTGCTCGTGTTCTGGTTTACCGCCCGGGGACCATCCCCGCGTGCGCGGGGAGCACTCCATCCGCTACAAGGACCCGTGGGCGGATCCGGGACCATCCCCGCGTGCGCGGGGAGCACGAGGCCGCCCGCAACCGGGCCATCGCCGCCGAGGGACCATCCCCGCGTGCGCGGGGAGCACGACGGCTACTACAAGTGCGCGGGCTGCGGCCGGGGACCATCCCCGCGTGCGCGGGGAGCACGCCCTACCAGGACATTCCTTGGTCAACAAGCGGGGACCATCCCCGCGTGCGCGGGGAGCACGAGGCGCTCGGCTTCGACCCCACGCCAGGATCGGGACCATCCCCGCGTGCGCGGGGAGCACAGCTCCTATATTTCTCCACGTCTGTTGATCGAGGGACCATCCCCGCGTGCGCGGGGAGCACGGCGTTCCCAAGTCTCCACCGCCGACCTTCGAGGGACCATCCCCGCGTGCGCGGGGAGCACAACGTCGAGGTCCCGCTCGTTTCGCTCCAGGAGGGACCATCCCCGCGTGCGCGGGGAGCACACATCCTGGGTGAGCCGGTTGACGGTGGCCACGGGACCATCCCCGCGTGCGCGGGGAGCACTGCCGCACCAACGCCGCCGCCATGGGGCAGGTGGGACCATCCCCGCGTGCGCGGGGAGCACATCCGGCGGCTGTGCGTCGAGGAGGGCCTGGAGGGACCATCCCCGCGTGCGCGGGGAGCACTTCGACAAGCGGGCCACCTGCCGCTGCAATGCGAACCCTCCCCGCGTGCGCGGGGAGCACAGTATATTCACGGCGCGCAATTCAAGCAGAGTGGGACCATCCCCGCGTGCGCGGGGAGCACAAGCCGGACGACATCGCCGTCTACGAGAAGGCGGGGACCATCCCCGCGTGCGCGGGGAGCACTACTTCCTGGCACCGTGCGTGATCAACGCGGTGGGACCATCCCCGCGTGCGCGGGGAGCACAACCGCAGTGGGATACGGATCCGACGGGCCGGAGGACCATCCCCGCGTGCGCGGGGAGCACCCGGTGTCCACCCTGCTGGGCACCGGGATGTTGGGACCATCCCCGCGTGCGCGGGGAGCACGACGAGCTCGACGCCGGCGGCGTCCGGGACTGGGGACCATCCCCGCGTGCGCGGGGAGCACATCGCCAAGGACGGCGTGGCCGACAGGCCGACGGGACCATCCCCGCGTGCGCGGGGAGCACTCGAAGTAGAAGCGGCCCGTGTCGCCCAAGTGGGGACCATCCCCGCGTGCGCGGGGAGCACTCTATGAATGCGATGAATCCGATGCTGTAAAAGGGACCATCCCCGCGTGCGCGGGGAGCACTCTCGATGACCTGCATCGTTAGCCCGGACAAGCGCTCAAATGGAGTACTTTCGAGAATTCGGACATCCTGGACACTGTTCAGGTTGGCTTATGCGGAATGAGAACTTCACGATACGGGTTAGGTCGCGTCCTCGGAGCAGCACAAAAGACTCCGTGGGTGGAGCAGGGCTCGGCGGAGGTAGTGCAGGGTTCGCAGACCCGTGCTGGTCATGATAAAGCCGCGCCAGCCACGGGCAGTTCGGTCGAGGACGGCCCACACGAGTGAGACGCAGATGATCTCGCCGGGGAAGCGGCCGATGACCTTGACGCCCCGACAGGTGCGAGGCAGAGGGGACCGCTTGCATACAGGCATCCCCTCTGCTTGTCACGCGGCCATGAAAATCTTCGATTGTTGGGGTTTCCCCAGGGATGATGTCCTTTAATGGCTGCATGCTCGATGAGGAGCCTTCTCCTGGCCGTTGGGCGATGGGGCTGACCGCTGCGGCCGGCGCGGTTTGGGCTAAGCATCACCAGGAAACCGGTGGATGGTTGCCCTTGTGGCGGCACATGGCGGACAGCGCAGCAGTGGCTGGCTTGCTGTGGGACCGTTGGCTGCCCGTCCAGGTGATGCGGGTCATCGCCGAGAGCCTGCCGGGAGGCATCGAGGACGGGCGCCGGTTGGCGGTATGGTTGGCGGCCAGCCACGACATCGGGAAGGCGACTCCGGCCTTCGCCTGCCAGGTGGAGTCGCTCGCCGATGTCATGCGGGCGGCCGGGTTGGATATGCCGTTACAGAAACAGTTGCTCGACCGCAAGCTAGCGCCCCACGGGCTGGCGGGACAGATGCTGGTGCAGGAGTGGTTGTCGGATCGGTTCGGCTGGCAACGCTCGGCCACGGTGCAGTTTGGGATTATCGCGGGCGGTCATCACGGGGTGCCGCCCACCCATTCCGATATTCAGGCGTTGGCTGTCAACGGGCAGTTGTTGCGCATGCCTGGGTGCGCGTCGCTGTGGCGGAGCGTGCAGTGGGAGCTCTTGGATCGTTGCGCGGAAATCTGCGGGGTAGAGGAGAGACTGAAGAGTTGGCGGCAGGTGAAGCTTTCGCAGCCTGCCCAGGTTCTGCTCACCGGATTGGTCATTGTCGCGGACTGGATTGCGAGCAACCCGGACCTGTTCCCGTACTTTCCTCTGGCATCGCAGCAGAATGACAAGGATCGGATCGAGGCGGCTTGGCGCGGCCTGGATCTGCCGGAGCCGTGGCTGGGGCAGACCTTCGACGGTGACCCGCAGGAGTTGTTCGCTTCTCGCTTCCGGTTGCCCGCCGGTAGCCGGATCCGGCCGGTTCAGGAACGGGCAGTCCGAGCAGCGCGGGCGATGTCGTCGGCCGGGCTCATGGTGATCGAGGCGCCGATGGGCGAAGGGAAGACCGAAGCGGCTCTGGCCGTGGCGGAGGTGTTCGCAGCTCGTTCTGGGGCGGGCGGTTGTTTTGTTGCGTTGCCGACAATGGCAACGGGCAATGCGATGTTTCCGCGGATGCTGAAATGGCTGAGTCGGCTTCCCGATGCGGGGAATCGGCCTCGTCGGCGCTCGGTGCTGCTGGCGCATTCCAAGGCTGCGTTGAATGAGGACTACTCCCAGCTGATTCGTGCCGGTCGTCGGGGGACACGAGCAATTGAGGTGGATGGAGGCAGGATTGAATACCGTCATCGAGCTGATCGCAGGATTGCTTCGGCTGAACTGGTCGCCCACCAGTGGCTGCGCGGTCGTAAGAAGGGCATGCTGTCTTCATTCGTGGTGGGCACGATCGACCAGCTATTGTTCATGGGGTTGAAGAGCCGCCACCTGGCGTTGCGTCATCTTTCCTTGGCGGGAAAGGTTGTGATCATCGACGAGGCTCACGCTTATGACACGTACATGAATTCCTATCTGGATCGTGCACTGTCGTGGCTGGGCGCTTATCGGGTTCCTGTTGTGGTGCTGTCAGCCACACTGCCCGCTGGCCGTCGCCGCGAGCTCGCGCGGGCGTACGCGGGCCCCGCCGCAGGCTGCGGGGATTTCGACTCGGTGGGGGATGCCAAGGGGTATCCGTTGTTGACGGTCGTGGAGCCCGGCCGTCCGGTCGTGCCTGAGGTCGTGCCCTCGTCGGGCCGTGAGATCGGGGTGCACCTGGAGCAGTTGCGCGATGACCTGGGCGAACTCGGTGACGTGCTGGAAAGTGCACTGGGTGAGGGTGGCTGCGCCCTGATCGTACGCAACACCGTGGACCGGGTGATGGAGACCGCGGCGTATCTGCGGGAGCGATTCGGCGAGCGCAGGGTCAGCGTGGCTCACGCCCGTTTCGTGGATGTGGATCGTGCGGACAAGGACGCTGATCTTTTGGAACGTTTCGGCCCGCCTGAGATCAGCGGGGACCGTCGTCCTACGGATATGCACATCGTGGTAGCCAGTCAGGTCGCCGAGCAGTCTCTCGACATCGATTTTGACCTTCTGGTTTCGGATTTGTGCCCGGTCGACCTGCTGTTGCAGCGGATGGGCCGGCTGCATCGACACATCCGGGGTACAGGCCAAAGTGATCGTCCGGCACGACTGCGGGTGGCTCGTTGCCTGGTGACGGGCGCGGACTGGGACGCGGTTCCGGTCGAGCCGGTGCGAGGGTCCAAGCGGATCTACCGGGAGTACGCCCTGTTGCGAGCGGCGGCTGTTTTGGAGCCGTACCTGTCTGGGAGTGCTGAGAGCGGGCGTCCAGTGCGTTTGCCCGAAGACATCAACCCGCTGGTCCAGGCCGCTTACGGGGATGATCTGGTGGGGCCGCCGTCGTGGCAGGAAGCGCTGGAGCGAGCGCGCCGTGAGCAGGAGCTGTACCAGGCGAATCAGGACAGCAAGGCACACGACTTTCAGATCAATGCCGTCGGCAAGGCCGGTCGCGCGATGGTCGGTTGGATCGATGCCGGGGTCGGCGATGCCGACGACACACGCCGTGGCCAGGCCCAGGTCCGTGACAGCCCTGAGACGCTGGAGGTGCTGGTCGTGCACCGCCGATCGGACGGCGTGCTGGCGACGTTGCCGCATCTGAGCCAGGGCCGTGGCGGGCTGGAGCTTCCTGCCGATACGGCGCCAGAACCGGATCTTGCGCGCATCGTGGCCTCGTGCAGCCTGCGCTTGCCCTTCCACTTCTCCTTCACGCGCGTGTTGGACCAGGCGATCGATGAGCTGGAGAAGGAGTACATCGCGGCGTGGCAGGTCAAGGAGTGCTACTGGCTGGCGGGAGAGCTGCTCTTGGTGCTGGACGAGAACTGTCGTACGCGGCTGGCAGGCTACGACCTGCGCTACACACCTGTCGATGGCCTGGAGGTGGCTCGTGCCGCGTGACTCCGAGACACCGTCCTTCGATCTGACCCGCCGGCCGTGGCTGCCGGTACAGCGTCGTGACGGCAGCGAAGAAGAGCTGTCGCTGGAGGAGGTCTTCGCGCAGGCCGACAACCTGCGCCGGCTGGTGGGAGATGTTCCCACGCAGGAGTTCGCGCTGCTGCGGCTGTTGCTGGCGATTCTTCATGACGCGATCGACGGGCCGCAGGACGTCGAGGAGTGGCAGGCGTTGTGGGAAGACGGGCTGCCGATCAGCCGCATCAGTGACTACTTGAGCCGACAACGGGACCGGCTGGACCTGCTGCACCCCGGGCAGCCGTTTCTCCAGACCCCCGGCCTGCGCGCGATGTCGGGTGAGATCGCCCGCCTGGACCGGATCATCGCGGATGTGCCCAACGGAGCGCGGTACTTCACGATGCGTGCTCGCGGCGCCGAACGGCTGAGTTTCGCCGAGGCCGCCCGCTGGCTGGTGCACACGCACGCCTTCGACACCGCTGGCATCAAGACCGGCGTCGTCTGCGATCCACGGGTCAAGGGCGGCCGGGCGTATCCGCAAGGCGTGGGGTGGGCGGGCACACTGGGCGGCGTCATGGCCGAGGGGCACAGCCTGCGCGAGACGCTGCTGCTCAACTTGATCGCCTTCGACACCGACAACCTGCGCCTTGTCCCGGAGCGAGATGCGCCGGCCTGGCGGCGCGAGCCGAATGGTCCCGGGCAGATGGACGCGCTGGAGCTGAGCAGGCGCCCGGCGGGCGTACGTGACCTCTACACCTGGCCGTCGCGGCGGGTGCGGCTCGTCCACGACAGCCTGGGCGTGACCGGAGTGGTGCTCACCTACGGTGATCCGCTCTCGCCCGTGAACAAGCACCAGCACGAGCCGATGACCGGCTGGCGGCGCAGCCCTGCCCAGGAGAAGAAACTCGGCCTGGCTCAGGTCTACATGCCGCGCGAGCACGATCCGAGCCGAAGCGCCTGGCGCGGGCTTGGCGCGTTGATCGCCGGTTACGCTACCGGGGGTGAGCAGCGCGGCGAGGATGTGGCCGTCGTCCGGCCACGCGTTCTTGACTGGGTGGCCCGCCTGACCGTGGAAGGAGATCTGCCGCCGGATTTTCTGATCCGGGCACGGCTGGTCGGCGCGGTGTACGGCACTCAGCAGTCCGTGATCGACGAGATCATCGACGATGCCGTGAGCATGCCGGTCGTTCTGTTGTACGAGCGCGATAGTGGTCTCGGGCAGCATGCCATCGGCGCGGTCGGCGACGCGGAGGCCGCGGTGACCGTCCTGGGGAACTTCGCGTTCGACTTGGCCACGGCTTGCGGGGCGGAGGGCGAGCCGCCCAAGTCCACGGCTCGCCACCTCGGCTTCAGCGCGCTCGACGGGCCGTTCCGCGCCTGGCTGGCGGGTCTTCGTGCCGGCGATGACGCTCAGGAGCGCAGAACGGCCTGGCAGCAGCAGGTACATCGGATCATCAGCCGTCAGAGTGACGCCCTGATGCGAGAGGCGGGAGATGCCGCGTGGCGGGGCCGCGTCATCGAGACGAAGAAGGGCCAGGAGCTCTGGCTGACCGACTCCCAGGCGGACTGGGCCTTCCGCGGCCGGTTGCGCAAGGTGCTGCCCTTGGCCGTAACGGACGAATCTGACACTGATCTTCGAAGTGATTCACCGCAGAACGTGGAGGCACGCGCGTGATGTCGGTTCCTTCCGCTGTCCGGCGCCCACCCGGCGATCTCGTTGGCGAGATCGCCGGGGCGTACATCAGCGAACTGCAACAGGGCTATCTCGCCGACCACAGCGCCGCCGTCGCCGCGTTGGCGCAGCTCAGGCGCGGCGCTGGCAAGCTTCCCGAAGATGTTCCAGAGCTGTGGGGGATGGCGGGCACGGAACGGCTGTACGCCGAGCAGACGCTGTCTGCCCGAGAGGCTGAGATGGCCGAGGCCGCGCTGTTCCTGGCGGTCACGCTGTACGCGCTTCACCAGCAGTCCCGACCCGAGCAGCGGATGCACCGCAGCGGTGTCGAACTGGGCGCCGCGGTGCGCCGCCTGATGCCCGGCGGCGCTCTGGACGAGCCGATCCGGCGCCGCTTCGTCCGCGTCGGAACCGCCGGCACCCGCCAAGTGCTGGCCTACCGGCTGCGCGAGATCATCACCTTGCTGCGCGGGCAGTCGATCCCGCTTGACTACGCCCTGCTGGCCCAGCAGCTTTACCGCGCGCAGCTTCCGGACGGGCTACGCCAGGTTCGCCAGAGATGGGGCCGCAGCTTCCACGCCTACCGCCCCGACCAACCGTCCATGGACACCAGCCCAGATCAGTCTGCATCCCCCGAGAAGGACACCTGATGACCCGAACCGTCCTCGAGCTCCATGTCCTGCAGACCGTGCCGCCGAGCTGCCTGAACCGCGATGACACCGGGACGCCGAAAACCGCCGTCTACGGCGGGGTACGCCGCGCCAGGGTTTCCAGCCAAGCATGGAAACGCGCCACCCGGCGCAGCTTCCACGACCTGCTGGACCCCAGCGAACTCGGGGTGCGTACCCGCAGGGTGGCCGAACTGCTGACAGAGCGGATCACAGAGCTGGACGAAACGATCGAGCAGGCCGAGGCATGGACCCTGGCCGCCGAAGTCGTGCAGGTGGCGACCGGCTCCAAGATCGAGACGCCCAAGCGTAAATCCGACAACGGCAAGGGCAAAGCGGAGCCCGCGCCCGCACCCGAGTCGAAGTATCTGATGTTCCTCAGCGCCCATCAGCTGGACGGCCTGGCCGAGCTCGCGGTCAAAGCGCGTGGCGCCGGAAAGGACTACCTCAAGGACAAGGCCGTCAAGGAGCAGGCGAAACAGATCGCCAACGGCCGGCACTCGGTCGACATCGCCCTGTTCGGCCGCATGGTCGCCGACGGCGCCGACATCAACGTCGACGCCGCCGCCCAGGTCGCGCACGCCATCAGCGTGCACCAGGTGGACAACGAGTCCGACTACTACACCGCAGTCGACGACTACAAGAACAGAGAAAGCGATGACCTGGGCGCCGGCATGATCGGGACAGTGGAGTTCAACTCCGCCACCCTCTACCGCTACGCCGCCGTCGACGTCGATCTGCTGCGCAGGAACCTCGGCAAAGGACTACGCGACGACGAACCGGTCGCACAGCCCGTCCGCCGGGCGGTGGAGACGTTCGTGCACAGCTTCCTCACCTCGCTGCCGACCGGAAAGATCAACACCTTCGGCAACCACACCCTGCCCGACGCGGTGGTGGTCAAGGTGCGCTCGGCTCGGCCCGTCAACTTCGTCGCCGCCTTCGAAGAACCATGCCGCGCCGAGCCGGAGACCGGGGGCCACCTGCTGCAGGCCTCACAAGCCCTGGCCGCCTACATCCCCGAGGTCGAACGCGCCTACGGCCTCGACGGCGACGCCCCGACCTGGGTGCTGCGCGTCGGCAAGAACACCGAAGCGCTGTCGGCCCTCGGCGTCGAGATGTCGCTGCCCGAGCTGGTTCCGGCGATCGGCGAGGAGATCATGCGGAGGCAGGACGGGGCATGAGCGTCCTGCTGATGCAACTGGCCGGCCCTTTGCAGTCGTGGGGAGCCTCCTCGCGCTTCGCCCGCCGCTCCACCGAGGCGGCGCCCACCAAAAGCGCCGTGATCGGGCTGCTCGCCGCGGCACAGGGCCGCCAGCGGACGGACGACGTTGACGATCTGGCCGCATTGCGCTTCGCCGTCCGCATCGACCAGCCCGGCACGGTGCTGCGCGACTTCCACACCGCGCACCACTTCGCCGGGGGAGAGGCGATGCCGATCTCGGAACGCTTCTACTTGGCCGATGCCGTCTTCCTGGTCGCAGTGGAAGGCGACAGCGCCCTGATCGACGAACTACACCAGGCACTGTGCGCCCCGGTCTTCCTGCCCTACTTGGGGCGTCGCTCGTGTCCACCGGCACGCCCGATCGCGCTGGGGGTCGACCACGAGCACACAGCGGAGCAGGCACTGCGCCGCCAGAAATGGCGAGCCGCAGCCTGGTATCAGCGCCGCCGACGTAAAGAACAGCAGGTCGAACTGGAAATCCTCCTCGAGGCGACACCCGAGGAGGGCTCTGTCGACAGCCTGCGCGATCAGCCGGTCAGCTTCGATCCTCTACATCGACGCTATGCCCTGCGTGGAGTTCGCCGAGCCAGCCAGGACGTCACCAACCCTGCCGCTACGCGTCCCTTTCATGACCCGACCTCAGTCCTGGGAGGTGCGTGATGTACTTGACCCGGTTTCGCCTGAACACCGCGCGGCTGGGCGCTCGTCGGCTGCTGTCCTCACCGCAGATGCTGCACGCCGGGGTGCTTTCCTCCTTCGCCGACCTGCCACCCGCGGGCGAAGGCACACCGCGGGTGCTGTGGAGAATCGATCGCAACAGCAAAGCAGAGACCTACCTCTACATCGTCGGTCCCGACAAGCCCGATCTCACCCACCTGGTCGAGCAGGCCGGCTGGCCCGAGACAGGACGCTGGCAGACCTACGACTACGCACCTTTCCTGTCCCGGCTCGCTGCTGGAGACCGATGGGCGTTCCGGCTTACGGCCAACCCCGTGCACACCGCCCGCCGTACCGACGACGAACCCACCAAGATCACCGCCCATGTCGGCCTTCGGCATCAGCTGGGCTGGCTCCTGAAACGCCAGGACAGCGCGGGATTCAAAGTGCTGGAAAAGCCCGCAGAACGGCAACTCATCCCCGGTCAGGACCGGTATGAGCTGATTGTCCATGACCGTCGTCAGCTCGCTTTCAAAAAGAGCGGGCAGCGGCAACCGGTCACTCTCGTCACCGTCACCTACGACGGGCGCCTGGAGATCACCGACCCCGACGCGCTGCGGCGCACTCTCAGCCTCGGGCTCGGCAAGGCCAAGGCATACGGTTGCGGCCTGATGACCCTGGCCGAGGCATGAGCCATGGCCACCGTCAGCCAGCGCGGCGCATCCTCTCCCCGCGAACTCACGCGCATGGGAGATCGAATCTCGTTCATCTACCTTGAACGCTGCACCCTGCACCGCGAAGACAATGCGATCACCGCTGAAGACGCCCAAGGCGTCACCCACATCCCCTCGGCGACGATCGGCACGCTGCTACTCGGGCCCGGCACCCGCGTGACCCATCAGGCCATGAGCGTGCTGGGCGAATGCGGAGCGGGAGTGGTGTGGGTAGGAGAACAAGGCGTTCGCTTCTACTCAGGAGGGCGCTCCCTCAACCGGTCCTCCTCGATGGTGGAGGCACAGGCGACCAAGTGGGCCAACCGCCGCACGCGGCTCCACGTAGCCCGCGAGATGTACCGCATGCGCTTCCCCGGGGAAGACCCTGACCGCCTCACCCGGCACGAGCTTCTCGGCCGGGAAGGACACCGTGTCAAGGACTGCTATCGCAGGCACGCCGCCCGGGTCGATCTCCCCTGGAACGGCAGGGTGTACATCCCTGGTGACTTCAGCGCCACAGACCCGCTCAACCAAGCCGTCACGGCAGCAGCGCAATGCATGTACGGCATCGCGCAGACCACGGTCACCGCACTGGGCTGCGCACCCGGGCTCGGGTTCATCCACTCCGGGCATGAGTTGGCCTTCGTGCTGGACATCGCGGACCTCTACAAGACCGAAATCGCCATCCCCATCGCTTTCGACATGGCCGCAGAAGACCCCGAGGACGTCGGCTCCCGTACTCGCCGGGCCATTCGCGACCACGTCAACAAGATCGGCCTGCTGAAGCGGTGCGTCACGGACATCAAGCACCTCCTGCTGACCGACAGCGCCATCGATGAGACAGCGGACGAGGACGTCGATCGTGTGACGTTGCAAAGCGACCACGGCATCGAACTGGAATCGGGCCGTAACTACGGCGACGACCAAGCAGACGAGGTGCCCTGGTGATGGTCATCGTGCTCACCCGCTGCCCCGCCGGCCTGCGGGGCTTCCTGACGCGCTGGCTGATGGAAATCTCCCCAGGCGTCTTCATCGGCGGGCCGTCGGCGCGCATCCGACAAGCCTTGTGGATGGAAGTCCAGCAATACGCGGACACCGGACGCGCTCTGCTCGCCTACACCACCAACAACGAGCAGGGATTCGCCTTCGAGACCCACGACCACAAATGGCACCCCATCGATCACGACGGTCTCGTCTTGATACGTCGGCCCAAAGACCGGCCGGCAACCGCGGCGGCCTCTGCCCCTACCGGATGGAGCAAGGCATCCAAACGCCGCCGTTACGGACAGCGCTGACCCACCAACTGCTTCATGTGCCACCGTAGGCAGGCGCATGGCGATGTTCTCGTCCGCGCCATTGATCGAGAGTGTCCAAAATGTCCGAATTCTCGAAAGTGCTCGATCTGGGCGCCTTGGCGGGCTAACGCTGCAGGTCATCGAGAGTGCTCCCCGCGCACGCGGGGATGGTCCCCGGCCGGTAACGTCACGCCACCCCCGCAACTGGTGCTCCCCGCGCACGCGGGGATGGTCCCGCGATACCGATCCGCGCCGTAAACAGGTCCATGTGCTCCCCGCGCACGCGGGGATGGTCCCCTCACCAACACGAGCTACGAGGCCGGAACGCCGTGCTCCCCGCGCACGCGGGGATGGTCCCCTCACCAACACGAGCTACGAGGCCGGAACGCCGTGCTCCCCGCGCACGCGGGGATGGTCCCGGACCCGTCAGCGACCCCGGATCGGCCACCCAGTGCTCCCCGCGCACGCGGGGATGGTCCCCGGCTGCGTGTGGATCTAGGTCGAGCCAAGCTGTGCTCCCCGCGCACGCGGGGATGGTCCCCGGGAGCGCCGCAAGGTCGTCAACGCCAAGTAGTGCTCCCCGCGCACGCGGGGATGGTCCCACGTCCGGCCTGCACGGGTACAGTTCGCCGACGTGCTCCCCGCGCACGCGGGGATGGTCCCGAGGTGGCCACCCGGATCGTCGAGGCTCGCAAGTGCTCCCCGCGCACGCGGGGATGGTCCCGAGGTGGCCACCCGGATCGTCGAGGCTCGCAAGTGCTCCCCGCGCACGCGGGGATGGTCCCGAGCGGGCAGCGGCGATCTCCAGCAGGCCGATGTGCTCCCCGCGCACGCGGGGGATGATCGAGATGTGTTAAACGAGCTCCCGTGTTGAACGATCGACTATCAGGAGTCCGCTCGACCTTGAGCCGCATGCGTGCGGATGGTGGTGGCTCTACGCTTCCTGATGAGGTAGGACCTCGATTCCTTATCAAGGCCTTGGACATCCCAGGCCCTCGCACTCCAGACACGGGCAGCTTTGCTTTGTAAAGGCCGCTTGGTGGTTATGGATCTCAGCACAGCGGCGGAAGTGACATCGAATGAGAATCAGGGGCGGCCGTTGATCACGATGCGGCTGGCATCTGTAATTAGCGCGCCGATGATCGCCCGTCGTCGACATTTCGGAGATCGGGTACACCTGCTCGATCGAGCCGTTCCTGGCGGTGCTCACGCAGGCTGACGACACCGAGCCGGGTACGCATCTCTGCCAGCAGCGCGCGTCCCTTGATCGCGCGTTCGTAGACCGACTCGCGTTTGATGCCGAGGATTTTGGCCAGCTCGCCGAAGGAGTAGCCGCGCGGCTTCCCCTGGTTGATCGCGATGGCGGTGTTCATCGCGTCCCGCAGGTGCTCGCGCAACGGCTCGACGTGCACGAGCCCGACCGGATCATCGGCCAGTCGCCGGGCGAGCGCTTCGATCATCCGGTGCAGCATGGCGACGTAGTCCTCGGTCTCCACAACGCGCTTACGGTGCTTGCCGCGAGCGGGGGTACCCATGACTACCGCCCACCCTCTGTTCTCCGTTTCGTTGTGAGGCGTTGCCTCACAGTCCGAGGTGTGAGGGGCCGCCTCACACGTGATCGCCGATCTTGGCTTGGCCGTACCGATTGGCCTGGCTTGGATGGTTGGCGGCGGAGCGTGTGGCAGGGCCGCCGCGTGGACAGGGCGCGAGAGGTCTGTGCCGGGCGCCCGGACCTGGTGAGGTGAAGTCGTTCGTACGGAGAGCCTGTGGGCTCGGAAGCCGTTGACGTAACTGACAGAACTCCACTTTCGGGCGTTGACCAGGGGCGTTGGCGGATGACGGAGGGGCGGACAGAGCTGTGACGCAATGGCGCCGGCGATGACGGAACCGCGTCTGTGCACGAGAGCGCTGCAGGGGGCAGGGAGGTTGAGGTTCTGTCATCGGTCGTGAGTATCGTCATGGTTTCGTCTCTCCGTTCTGTCGGGCGTGTTGGCGCAGGTCGAGAGGGTTGTGTCGGTTCTGTCATCGCTCCTCGAAGAGGACGGGGTTGACGGAGAACCGAGGGGAGGGCGTTCTGCCGCCTCTGGAGTCGCGTTCCGGCTGGGGGAGGGGGCGGATGTAGCCGTGGGTGTCCAGCAGCGAGAGGACTGCGCTGACGGTGGCCGCGTCCTTGGCTTTCGACTGGAGTCGGCGGTGGAGGTCGCGTTGGCTGAAGGTTCTGTTCTGGGCCACCTTGTCGTTCTTGGTGATCCAGTTGAGGGCGTCGCGGGCGAGCTGGGTGTGGGGGCCTTCGACCATGACGCCGAAGCAGGCTGCCGCGTGGGCGATGTAGTAGCGGGCGATCTCGATGGCGTCGCGCATGATGTCCTCGGTGACGGGTTTGCGGAAGCCGTCGTCGGCGTGCAGGGCGAGGTGCAGCAGTCCGGCGATGCGAACGCAGGCGCCGACGAGCTTGCCGGCCCAGTCACGCAGGCTGTCCAGCTCGCCGATGCCAGCGCGGAGCTTGGGCTCGATCTCGTCCTGGAAGGCAGTGACGAGTTGGTCGGCGGCAGAAGACAGGGACAGGATCTGCGGCTGGTCCCATTCGGCGAGGCTGAGGACTATGGCCTGCAAGGTGTCGGTGTAGGTTTCGCGGACGCCGTCGGGGACGAGGGCGGGGGAGCTCTTGCGGTAGCCGACGGTGTCGGGCGGTAGGGCGTACAGGAACCGGGCCAGCAGGCCTTGGCCGCGTAGGCGGGGCTTTTCCGCGATGACGGTCAGGACGGCGGGCTGGATGCACACCGCGATGGTCAGAGCGGGGGATTTGACGTATTCGGCGCGTCCGCGGCGGTTGACCTTGAGGACGTCGCCGGCGTGGGCTTCGAGGAATGGGGTGAGGGTGGGGACGCCGTTGCTGTAGCGGCCGCAGATGATGTCGAAGATGTCACCCTCAGCGGACAGGATGGCCAGGCGCCCGTCCTGCTCGGACAGGATGGTCGAGCATTCCTCGGGGGTGACGTTCTTGGCGATGAGCTGAACCTCATGCGGGATTGAAATCTCGGCCAGAGCCAGAGCTGTGGATTCCGCTTCCGCCAAGTCGCTGGCGGAGCCGCTTCTGACGGCTCGCGTTCGCGCTTGTTTGTCGGCCTCTTCCAACTGCAGGCGCAGCAACTCCGCCTGCCGGGTTTTGGCCCGGCCTGCGACGGCCAGGGCCTCTTCGGCTTCGTACAGCGGGGCGGTCATGGCGCGGAAGACGGCTGATTTGCGGGTGGCGGGCGGGGCGACGCAGGCGAGGAAGAGATTAAGGGGCTCATGCCAGCCGCCGCGGACCCGGACGGTGGCCTTGCCGCCGGCCGCGGTGGACAGGGCGCCGAGGCCGAACGCGGCGGCGATGTCGGGCGCGGTCTGAGTCTCCTCCGCGACACCGTCGATCATGTCGCGCATCCAGATCGGCAGGCAGGCCACGGGGAAGGCGGGCGGGACGAGTCGTGAGCCGAGTGGGATGATCTCCTCCCACGCCTCCCCGCTGTGGGGCGCGCCGGGCTTGGGGATGTCGGGGGCCCAGTTCGGCTCCGTGGTCACCGGCGGATCTCCTCGCGTGGGAACGGCTTGGGAGCCCAGACCGGGAGGAAGTCGCCGGTAGTGCCTCCGCTGGTGAGGTGGTCGTGGGCGTCCACGCCATGGCGGGCCTGTAGCACGTAGATGGAGCGCGCGACCGGGAGCAGGTTGGCCACGACGGCTTCGGCGTGGCGGCGGCCGGCCTGGTTGCGGTCGGCGATGATGGAGACGTCGGCACCGTGGAAGTAGCGGGCGAAGTCGGGCCGCCATTTGCCGGCGCCCATCGCGTTGCAGGTGGCGGTGATGCCGGGCCGGGCGCGCAGGGTTTCGACGTCCTTCTCTCCCTCAGGGATCATGATGACGCGCTGCTCGCGGACGGCGGTGATGACCTCGGGCAGGCGATAGGGCACGAGACGTACGGCCAGGCTGCCGTCAGGGCCGTGCAGGCTCCAGCGGCGGCCGGAACGAGCGGAGGAATCGGGCCGCCATTGCCGGAAGCCCTGGCAGCCGTTGCCCTTGCGGTTACAGCGGGAGACCCCGTAGAGGAGGTGCCCGTGCTCGTCGGTGTAGCGGTAGTCGGCCACGCGATCGTGCCCGCACGGCATCCAACGGTCGGCGGTGGGCTTGAGCCGGCAGCGAGTCTTCCGCTCGTCTGCCGGCCATAACGCGGTCATGGGCAGATCGAGGGCTGCCATGACGTCCTGCACGGAGCATCGTGCGCCGCCGTGGCAGGTGAGCATGACCACGCCGTCCGGGGTCACGCCGACCGAGAGAGACGGGTGCCGGTCATCGTGGGCGGGACACCGGGCGCTCTTCTGCGTGGCTGAACCGCGGGGCGCGTATCCGGTCTTGTCGTAGAGCGCCTGGAGGATCAGCGCGAAGGGAGCGGTCATGGGGTCGCTCCGTGCTGTGTGCCGGCACGTGGCTGGTTGAGGCGAGTGATGGGGACGGCCTGCACCAGATCACCCGATTCTGCTCGTTGTGGCTGGACGTGGGGCTGTAGGGGTTGATTGGCGGTCAGGACGCGATGTCGATCGCCTCGAGGGTGGATGCCGAGGTGAGAGCTGGGTCGTCGATGTTGAGACAGCGCAGGATGTCGGCGCGACCGACGCGATAGGTGTTGCCGACGCGCAGGACGCGGCAGGGGAACTGGCCGTTTCTGGCGAGTTCATGCGACTTCGTACGACCGATGCCGAAGGCCTTCCCCGCGGTGGGGAGGTCGACGGTAGCGGGAAGCGCGAGTAGTTCCTTGGTGGTCAGGGCTTGAGCCATGGGGCGCGCCTTTCTGAAGAGAGCCCGCCCGGGCTCGTAGCAGGAGTACCGGGCGGTGTCATCACAATGGGATGGAAGCGTGCTCGCGGTCAGGATGGCATGATCAATGATGGACAATCAACCCAAACGCTTGTAATGTCCCATCCCATTCGGATGGATATGGAGATGGCCGATGCGTGACGCAACATCCGGCAACGCCGAGCAGGACTCGCCTGGCTCCCCCGCCTCCCGCACGCTGAGCGAGGAAAACGTCGCCATGCGGGTGGCCTGGGAGATGCGCCGGCGCGGCTGGTCGCAAGAACGCATGGCCCAAGAGCTGACGAATGCCGGATGTCCGACACACCAGTCGGCGATCTCGAAGATCGTCAATCCCAAGCCCGACGGGAGTCGCCGCGTGATCAGCGTGGACGAGGCGATCGCGATGGCCCGTGTGTTCGGCATCCCCTTGGAGGAACTACCCCTTCCCCCTGAGGCGGCCGAAGGACGAGACCTGCACGAGCTCAGCCGAACCGTCACCCATGAGGGGCGCAAGGCCAAGGCTCAGCACGCACAGTTCCTCCTGGCCTGGGCGCGGCTGCGTCACCGCCTCAGCCAACAGGACAACCGCGCTTTCTACCGGGAGTTCCTCGCCCAGCGCAGAGTCGGCGTGGATCAGGCGAGCGAGGCGATCAAGGTGTGGCGCGACCTGCCGTCCTGGCGTGACGCGACAGCCGCCTACTACAAGCTCGAAAGGACGTTGCAGACCCTCGGGACCGGCCGCGACATGACGCCGCCCACGGACGACGTCCGCCGACGCCGCAGCGTGGTGGCCGACCTTCTGCGAGCACGGGAACTGTTCGCCTCACGCATCCCCGGCGCCCCCGTACGAGTGGTCCCGGACCTGGTCGATCACTTCGCCCAGACACTGATCCGCGCCGACCTGCTGGAAGTCGCCATACCCCTCATCGACTCCTACGCCCGCGGCACGGCACACCCCGTCGATGAAGTGGTGACGGAGATCGATCGACGCCTGCAAGAGATCACCGCCCGCGAGCCCAAGAATCGGCACGAGTACCTCGAAAGCCTGGCCGCCCGCATCGGGCTACGCGGGGAAACTCATGAGTCCCAGGAGCGGCAGGCGCGATCCGCCGGCGACCTGGGCGTGAGCGTGGAGGATTACCGGGATGCGAAGGACCTCGGTGACATGTATCGCGAATCAGGAATGAGGTGAGCTATTGATGACGGGCAACGGGTTCAAGCGGTGCAGGTGCCGCGAGAACGGTCGTGAACTCGGCGCGAAATGCCCAAAACTGCGGCGTAAGGATGGCTCCTGGAATCCTCACCATGGGACGTGGTGCGGCAAGGAGGAGATTCCCGCGGGCCCCGACGGCAAGCGCATCTATCTGCGTTGCGGCGGGTTCGCCACTGAGGCGGATCTGATCGCCTGGTATCAGGCCGCCGGCCGCCTGCTCGATATTCCGGACGCGGGTCCGGAGGGGCATGAGGCTCGTATGGAAATCCTCGACATGATCCGGGCGGCGCACAAGAGACAGGCGCCGCTGCCGGAGTACGAGGAGCTGCACCGAAAGTACAAGGCCGGGCAGTCGTTGCAGTCGATCACGTTCGGGGAGTATTGGGATACCTGGGTGGAGCGTCGCCGTCGGCTCGGGGACATTCGGGAAAGTACGCTGATCGGCTACATCTCCCATTGGGAGACCCATATTCGCGCTGTCCTGGCCGGCGTGCGCATGGACCGGTTGTTCGTGCCTGTGGTCGAGGGGGTCTTCACCGAGATCGACCGTAAGAACGAGGAGTTGCTCGCCGCCCGTGCGTCCGATGACCCCGAGGTGCGGGCGTCGGTACGGGGCAAGCGGCCCACCGGGCCGGTGACCAAGCAGCGGATCCGGGCGACGCTTCGCACGGTGCTGGCCTCGGCGCAACGGGAGCACGTGGTCACTTTCAACGCCGCGGAGCTGGTGAAGCTGGACTCTGGGAAGAAGGCCAAGGGGGTGGTCTGGACGAAGGCGCGAGTGGACGCTTTCGAGGCCGCTTTCGACGAGAGGCTGGCAGCCGAGCGGTCGGCCGAGGTTCAGCCGAAGAAGCCGTTGGAAAGGTTCAAGGTGTGGCTGGCGACGCCGCGGCCGTCGCCCGTCATGGTGTGGACGCCGGCGCAGCTTGGGGTGTTTCTTGATCACGCGGCGGCTGACAGGTTGTACGCCCTGTACCACCTGATCGCTTTCCGGGGGCTGCGCCGGGGTGAGGCGTGCGGGGCGCGCTGGGTCGATGCCGAGCTGGATGGGGGGCTGCTGGCCACGGCCAGACAACTCAACAACGTGGGGCGGCAGGTGAAGGAGGGCTCGCCCAAGACGGAGTCGTCGGACGCGGTGGTTGCGCTGGACTCGGGAACGGTGGCCGCCCTTCGGGCGCACAGGACGCGTCAGGAGGCGGAGCGGCTGGCGGCGGGGTCGGCGTGGATCGACAGTGGGCGGATCTTCACCAAAGTGGACGGGAGTGAGTTGACGCCTGACTGGGTCAGCGAGCATTTCGAGCGGTTGACGTTCGCGGCCGGTCTGCCGCCGATCCGGCTGCACGATCTTCGCCATGGCGCGGCGACACTCTCCCTGGCGGCCGGCAACGACATGAAGACGACATCGGCGATGCTGCGGCACTCGAGCATCTCGATCACGGCCGATCTTTACACGACGGTTCTGCCGGAGGTGGCGCGGGAAGCGGCCGAAGCGAGTGCTGCCCTGGTGCCCCGGGCTGTCGTAGTGACGGGGGCGTCCGAGACTGGCGGTCTCCCCTCGGTCTCCCAAGCGGGGAACCATCGCCCTGCGGACTCGACGGGATCAAGGTAGCCGCAGGTAGAGCACCAGGTGGAAAGGTAGGGCGGGTGGGACTTGAACCCACGACCCACGGATTATGAGTCCGATGCTCTGACCGGCTGAGCTACCGCCCCTGGATTGAGTTGTACGGCGACGAGAGGATCATGCCACCCCGCGCAAGCTAAGGCTAGAGCATCGGATGCGATAGCGGCGCCCGCTGGATGGGTGACAGGTCTCCGCCGACATCATTCCACGTCTGTCGCCGTCGGTGGAGCGTAAGTCGATCATAGTCGGGGGCCGGGAGCTGCGGGGGCGGGTCGGGGAGGGGCGGCGAGTACGGGGGCGCGGCTCGCACCCGCCGCGAAAGTGGGGCTATGGGGCGGTTCGGGCCCAGGGTGTGCGTGCCGGTTCCGGTGCTGGTTCCGATGCAGGTGAAGGGGGAAGCGAAGGTGGTACGTGCGGGTGTAGGTGACGCGGTGGGTGGGTGCGTGGGCAGGGGTGGGGGAATGGTGCTGCGGGGGTGGAGGGTCAGGGGGCGGTGCCGTAGCCGGGGTTGCGGACCAGCCAGTCCGAGTAGACCGGGCTGCGGCGTACGGCGTCCATGTGGGCCTGTTTGGCCTGGGCGACGACCCAGGCGGCTTCGGGGGCGGTGGGGTGGCGGCCGAGGAGTTGGCGCCAGCGGAGCGGGGCGCCGGCCAAAGGGATCATGGTGAGGCCGGGGGCCGCCTGGTGGGTGGCCTGGCAGAGGACGACGGCGCGGCCGACCTGGGCGAGGTGGACGCAGGTCGGTACGTCGGTCTCGTAGATGGTGCCCGGGGTGAAGCCGGATCGGGCGCAGGCCATCGCGAAGCAGTCGGCGAAGCAGCCGTCGCCGGGTGTCACCGCCCACTGTTCGTCGGCGAGGTCGGCCAGTTCGACCTCCTTCTCCCTGGCCACCGGATGGGCGTCTCGGACCAGGCAGAAGACCGGGTCGAGGCTGATCGTCTCCCACAGCAGGGTGCCGGTGGGGGTGCCGGAGTCGCCGCAGGCGCCGGTCAGTACGTAGTCGAGGCGGCCCATTTCGACCATGCCGTTGAGTTCGCGGGCCGACCAGGAGGTGTACGTGCTGACCTTGCGCTCCGTGGCGAGCCGGTCGACGAGGCCGCCGAGTATCGGCCCGTTGGTGGCGCCTATGCGGAAGCCGGGAGAGGGGGCGTGCGCGAAGCGTACGGCTTCCTCCTGCAGCTCCTTGGCGGCGGGGAGGAGCACGCGCGCCCTGGCGAGCACGAGTTCGCCGAGGCGGGTGGGCCTGGCGCCGTGGCGGTCGCGTTCGAAGAGGGTGCCGCCGAGCAGCCTCTCGATGCGCTTGAGCTGTGCGGTTAAGGCCGGTTGTGCCAGCCCGAGCAGGGACGCGGCCTTGCTCACACTTCCCGCGTCCGCGACCGCGCGGACGATCCTGAGGTGCCTGAGCTCGAGGTCCATAACGGGAAGGTAAGGCGGCGATGTCTTACAGACAATGCCTCTATGTCAGGAAATGTGACAGATATTGTTCGGAGCTTCCTGGGGTAGGGGGAGCCCATGACGACGATGGGAATAGATCCGGCCCAGCTCAGCGACGATGATCTGCTGCGTGAGCTGCGCCAGTTGCACGCCACGCGGAGCGATACCTTTTTCCACGGTTCGGACGACGCGCTGGCCCACCACACGTCGCGGACGAACGAGCTCGAAGCCGAATACCTGCGCCGCGTTCCGGATCGCGAGGTCGACCCCGCGCGGCTGAGGGAGGGAGCGAGGCAGCGATGATGGGCAAGGCTCGTGATGTGCGGGGCCGTGACATCCAGCAGGACCGCGACATCCAGCAGGACCGCGACGTGCAGGGTCATGATGTGCAGGGTCACGACGTGCAGGCGCTGTCGGATGTGGACATTCACGTCTACGAGGCCGTGGCGTCTCAGGTGGTGGAGTCCGGTGGCACCGAGCTCGGCGCGGTGGTCCGGGCCTGCGGGCTGACCGAGGAGGAAGTGCGCGAGAGCCTGGAGCGGCTGGTCGGGCATGGGTACGTGGTGCCGCGGGGCGACGGGTACGCGCTCGGCCATCACACGTTCGAGGTCGAATACTAGGGTCCGGTCGGCCTGGAGCCGTGCGTCAAGACGGGTACGCGACCCGCTCCCAGGTGGTGGACCGGCGTACGCCGGGCTCTTAATGTCAAGAAGGTGGACGTCGCCGAACTGAGCCCGGCGCAGGCGCGGGAGCGCTTCCGCGGTGGTGAACGGGTGCCCACCGCCGGCTGGTGCCGGGGCTACGCGCAGGCCAACCTCATCGCGGTGCCGAAGCGGCTGCGGTACGAGCTGCTGCTGTTCGCCCATCGCAACCCCCAGGCGTGCCCGGTGCTCGACGTGGGGGAACCGGGGGCCTGGTCAACTGACCTGTTCTCCGGCGATCTGCGTACCGACCTGCCCGGCTACCGCCTCTACCGGGACGGCGTGGCGGTGGCCGACCTCGGTGACGTGGTGGCGGAGTGGCGCGAGGACCTCGTGCCGTTCCTCATCGGCTGCAGCTTCACCTTCGAGCGGGCGCTGCTCGCGGCGGGGGTGCCGGTGCGGCATCTGGAGGCGGGGACGAACGTGCCGATGTACGTCACCAGCCTGCCCTGCGAGGCGACCGGCAGCCTGTCGGGCCCGCTGGTCGTGTCGATGCGGCCGGTGCCGGGCGCGCTGGTGCCGACCGCGGTCGAGGTGAGCGGACGCTATCCGATGGTGCACGGCGCGCCCGTGCACGCGGGCGATCCGGCCGCGATCGGGATCCGTGATCTGAGCAAGCCCGACTACGGGGACCCGGTGGAGGTACGGGCGGGGGAGGTGCCGCTGTTCTGGGCGTGCGGGGTGACGCCGCAGGCGGCGGTGCTGGCCAGCGGTGTCGAGTACGCGATCGGGCATTTGCCGGGGCACATGGCGATCACGGACGCTCGGGATGATGACTATTTGGTGATTTAGCGCGATATTTCGCCTCAGGTGCCGCTGGCGAGCGTCGTACGCCGGTGCAGGGCCGGTTCACCCGGCCGCCGCAGGTGCTCGCGGCGGGATGCCCGCCGCCGTGAGCTGCTGCCCGATCGGTGGCGCGCCGCGCCGGTTGTCGATCTCCAGATGCGGTACGACCGGCGGCTCGTCCACCCGGATGGCGCGCAGATAATCCGCGAACGCGGACAGTTTGCCCGTGTCTCTGCTCAACCCCCTGGCCGTCAGGCGTTCGCGCAGGATCGCGGCGTCGGAACGAACCCACAGCAACCGGACGGGCGGCCCGCCCAGCTCCTCCACCCACCGCTCCCACCGGGCCGCGTCGTGCACCTGCGTGGTGAACGGGCCGTCCAGCGCGACCGGGCAGCCGTGGCCGCGGATCTGGCGGGCGATCGCGGTCAGCCCCGCGTACTCGTGGTGTTTGACGTGCTCGTCGTACCAGGGGCCCTCGCGCTCGCCGTCCGGACGGCCGTGGGCGCGCAGCACCTCCGCCACCAGGCCGCCGTAGACGGTGTCCTTGTCGAGCAGGGCCGGGACGGGGGACAGGCGGGCGAGCAGCTCGGCCGCGACCGTGGACTTGCCCGCGCCCGGCGGCCCGCTGATCACCCACACAGTGCTCACGCGATCACCGTAGCCCGGGCCGCGCGGATGCGGGTACGCGGATCTGCGTACGCCGGTGCCTCGTTCCGGCGGACGACCCGGGCCCGGCGCGGCGGTCAGACTCCTTGCTCATGCTGACCGTCTTGACCAGGGCGTTCCGGGTGCCGGAACTGCGCGGGAAACTGCTGTTCACGCTCGCACTCATCGGGCTGTTCCGGCTGGGGCAGGTGATGCCCGCGCCGGGTGTCGACGTGGTGGCCGTGCGCGAGTGCGTGGGATCGGCCTCCGGCGGGCTGTTCGACATGGTGCAGCTGCTCAGCGGAGGCGCCATGCTGCACCTGTCGGTGTTCGCGCTCGGCGTCATGCCGTACATCACCGCCAGCATCGTCATGCAGCTCCTCGCCGTCGTGGTGCCTCGCCTGGACGCGCTCAGGAAGGAGGGCTCGCGCGGGCAGGCCAAGATCACCGAGTACACCCGCTACCTGACCGTCGGCCTGGCCGTGCTCAACGCCGGCACGGTCGTCGCGCTGGCCCGCGCGGGGCAGCTCCTGCCCGGCTGCGCCCGGCCGCTGCTGCGGGACGACGGGCTGTTCGCCGTGGCGGTGATCGTGCTGACGATGGTGGCCGGGACCTGTGCAGTCATGTGGCTGGGCGAGCTGATCACCGAACGCGGGATCGGGAACGGCATGTCGCTGCTGATGTTCACCCAGGTCGTGGCGGTTTTTCCGGCGTACATGTCGAAGATCTTCGTGCTCAGCCCGTTCAGCTTCGCGGTGATGGTCGGGTCCGGGCTCTGCCTGGTGGCGGCCGTGGTGTTCGTCGAGCAGGCGCAGCGGCGGGTCCCGGTGAGTTACGCCAAGCGGATGGTGGGGCGGCGGATGTACGGGGGGCGGGGCACGTACATCCCGATGAAGGTGAATCAGGCGGGAATCGTCCCGGTCATCTTCACCTCGTCCCTGCTGTACCTGCCGACGCTCGCCGCGCCGCTGCTCGGGGCGGAGGCGCGGGCGTGGGTGGAGCTCAACCTGACCGCCGGGTCGCATCCGCTCTACATGACCGTGTACGTGCTGCTCATCGCGGCTTTCGCGTACTTCTACGTGGCGATCACGTTCAATCCGGTGGAGGTGGCGGACAACATCCGGCGGTACGGGGGGTTCGTGCCGGGGATCCGGCCTGGGCGGCCGACGGCGGAGTATCTGGCGTACGTGCTGTCGCGGTTGACCGCGCCTGGGGCCTTGTATCTGGGGGTGTTGGCGTTGTTGCCGCTGGTGGCGTTCGCGATCCTGCGGGATCCGGGGACGCAGCAGAACTTTCCGTTCGGGGGGACGAGTGTGCTGATCATGGTGGGGGTGGGGCTGGACACGGTGAAGCAGGTCGAATCCCAGCTTCAGCAGCGCAACTACGAGGGGTTCCTGAAATAACCGGATGTGGGAGGGGATGAGGAGGCTGGTGCGCGGGGGTGAGGGCAGGTGGGCTCGATCGGCTCAGGTGGGTGGGGCTCGGCCGGTTGAGGGGGTGCGGCCGGGGGGGAAGGAGCCGGTCAGGTGGGCTGGGGTGTGGCCGGGGCAGGTGGGGTGTGGGCGGGGGTCAGGTGGGGAGGGCGAGGCCGGCTCGTATGGCGAACACCACGAGCTGGGCGCGGTCCCTGGCGTGCAGTTTCACCTGGGCGCGGCTGACGTGGGTGCGTACGGTGTCGGGGCTGATCGTCAGCTCGGCGGCGATCTCGTCGTTCGAACGGCCGGTGGCCACCCACGCCACCATCTCCCGCTCCCGAGGCGTCAGCGTCTCCAACCCCTCGACCGGTTCCGCGCCTGCCCTTCCGAACAGGCCGATCACCTTCCGCGTGATGGCGGGTGACAGCAGTGCCTCGCCGGCGGCCACCACGCGTACGGCGTTGACCAGCTCCGCGGGGTCGCTGTCCTTCAGCAGGAAGCCGCTGGCCCCGGCCTGGAGGGCGGCGAAGACGTACTCGTCCACGGCGAACGTCGTCACCACGACGATCCTGGTGGCGCGCAGGTCGGGGTCGGCGGCGATGGCGCGCAGGGCGGCCAGGCCGTCCATGCCGGGCATGCGGATGTCGAGCAGCAGGACGTCGGGGCGGGCCCGGCGCAGCAGCGCGAGTGCGGCCTGCCCGTCGCCGGCCTCCCCGGCGTATTCCATGCCGGGCTCCCGCTCCAGCAGCGCCCGCAGCCCCATCCGGACGACCGCCTGATCGTCGGCGATGGCGACCCTGATCACGTCCTTGTCCGCCTGGTGGGAGGTGTCGCCGGTGCCGGTCACACCTTCACCTGTCCGCCCGGGCGGCGCCGCTGGCGTCGATCATGCCTTCGCCCATCTGCGGGGCGGGGTCGTCGGTGCGGGTCCTGGGGGCGTCGGTCATGCCCTCACCTGCGGGAATCGGGCTACGACCTGGAAGCCGCCGCCTTCCCGGGGGCCGGTCGTGAGGTGGCCGCCTGCCTCGGTGACTCGGGCGCGCATTCCCGCCAAGCCCCGCCCTTCGGGGGCTCCCGCGTGGCCGGCGCCTCGGTCGGCCACCTCCAGGACGAAGTCCTGCCGGTCCTCGGTCGCGCGGACGAGGGCTCTGGTCGGGCCGGCGTGGCGCAGCACGTTGGTGAGCGACTCGCGCACCACCCGATAGACGGTCTCCCGGAGGTGGTAGGGGACGGTGAGAACGGCGGGATCGGTCAGGGCGGCGGGATCGATGAGGGTGGCGGGTTCGACGTCCACCGGCAGTCCCGCCGCCCGGACGCCGTCGATGAGTGCGGCCAGGTCGCCGTCCGGTGGGTCGATGCCGTCGAGCGCCGCCCGCAACTGCGCGAGAGCCGTCGTGCTGGTCTGTCTGATCGCCTGCAGTGAGGCCCTGGCCTGTTCGGGGTCTTCGTCGAGGACGACGAGTGCGATGCCGGCCTGCATGGCGATGGCGGCGAGCCCGTGTCCGGCCACGTCGTGCACCTCGCCGGCGATCCTCGCCCGCTCCAGCGCCACCACGTCCACCTGGGCCGATGCGTCATCCGCCTGCGGCTGTGCCGGTGGTGCCGCCGGGCTGCCGAGGTGCGGGGTCGTGTCGGGTTGCCCTGGGCGAATGGTGGCGAATCGGGATTTGCTGACGTTCGAGATACCCCATGCCGCCCGTGACGGCTCGGCGAGTGCTGGATGATGCGCGGTCGCCGTGGCGGGGGAGCGCGGGCGGTCCGTGGCACGGGAATGGCGGCTCGGTGGCTCGGCGTCCGTGGTGGTGGTTGAGGAGTGGAGGCGGGGTGGTTCGGTGCTCGCGGCGGCGGCCGCGGCGGCCGCGCGGGCCTGGGCGAGGCCGCTGAACGACCACGGCACCGCCAGCCATCCGGCCCACGCCAGCATCACCACGACCGGTACGTCGCCCAGCCGGCTCAGCCCCGACAGAGCGGCGGACGACCGGCGCGGGCTCGGGCCGGACGCGTCAGCGGGCGAGTCGGTGGATGGCCGGCGTGGGCGCAGGAGGGTCGTGGGGGAGCGGCGTAGGCGTGACCAGCCGGTGAGTGGTCGGCGCGGGCGCGCGTCCCCTCGCGTCTCCTCGGTCGCCATCCCCCACCCGCTCAGGCTCCTGCGGCCCCGACTCAGGCTCGTGTAGTCCCGATCCTAGCGAGCTTTCACACCGTCCGGCTCTCCCGCGGCCCGTCCAGGCCCCACGAGATGATCTTGGTGGGGGTGATGCGGATGATCTCCCGGGAGAAGAACGGGACCGGCGGCTCGGCGTCCGTCAGCGCCACCGCCGTCCCCCGGATCTCGATGCCCCGCGCCACCCACGGGTCGACGGAGGCCAGGTCGTCCACCACGAGTGCGACCGTGCTGCCCTGCTGGACGTTCCTGAACTTTCTCGACTTCCCCATGGCGTGCCCGCCGATGACGATCGTGCCGCTTCCGGCGTCCAGGAAGAAGCCCACCGGGTTGTTCTGCGTCTGCCCGCCGGGTGTCACCGTGGCCAGGCGGCCGAGTCGCTGGGTCGCGAGATAGTCGAGTTCCGTGGTTGTGAAGGTCATGAGCCTCAGTGTGCAACCTTGACCTCAGTGGAGGTCAAGGTGATCACGAGGGGCGGAAAAGGCTCTCGGCCGGTCGGCGCATCGGCCCCGCGATCAGGAAAGGCCCTCGGTCAGCCAGCGGAGCGGGTTGGTGCGGGTGATCAGGCGGAGGACGTCCTCATCCGTCCCGGCCTCGCGCAGACGCGGCAGCAGGGTGTCGAAGAGGTGGGCGTAACCGGGGCCGCCGTACTTGCCGACCTGCGCCACTCGGTTCACCCCCGTGCTGATCAGGAGACGGTCGGCGTGGCCGTCCTCGATGAGGCCGAGCGCGATCCTGGCCACCTGCTCGTGGCCTAGGCCCAGGGAGCCGAGGCTCACGTACGCGCCCGCCTCGGCGATCTTCCTGGCCGCCCCCAGGTCCCCGCCCGCGTAGCCGACGGCCACCCGCGCGCCGGGCAGGCCCTGGCCGAGCAGGATCTCCAGCAGCGCGGGGGCGTTCCGCCCGTGCGTGGCGACCGGCAGGCGCGTACGCAGCGCGGCGCGGGCGGCGGCGACCAGGCAGCGTTCCTCGCGCGGCGTCGGCTCGGCGCCCCAGGAGCCGACCTCGCCGATGACGCCGGGGAACACGCCGGTCCCGTCCACGCCGCTGACGATCTCCTCCATGAGCAGGCCGGTGAGGGTGTCCACGTCCTGTTCGCCCACGTTCGTGAACGGCTCCGCGAACAGGCCGGTCGAGGCGATCACCGGCACCCGGCTCCCGGCGGCGATCCTGGCCAGGGCGGCGGCGTCGCGGCCCATGCCCAGGCAGGTCAGCTCCACGACCAGGCCGAGCCCGTGATCCGACTGGCGCAGCTCCCTGAGCTCGGCGGTGACGGTGCTCTCCTCGTCGAGCCAGCGGTGCGGGTCGGAGTCGATGCCGACCGCCCAGCGCATGTCGGTGCGCAGGTGCTCGTGGGGGAGTACGGCGCCCTCGATGGCGGCGGCGCGTACAGGGCCGGTGACGGTACGGAGCAGAACGTCGGGCATAACAGACATTAACCGATGTTTGCCGGGCAAAGCCGGGGCTGGCAGGAAGTTTTACTTCGTGTGGGGTTTGAGTGCTTGCAACTGAGCTGCAAGTGGGCACGGAATCGGAGCCGTATCCTGGGGAGCACACCGACTGCCGGGGGGTAATCGTGCCGTTTCAGAACGCCGAAACCGGCGAAGCCGACGTGATCAAGGACGAGGCCGCCGATCGTTCCAGCATGCCCGAGCGCCGTTCCGGTCTCCAGGGATGGCTGGACGGCATCCGCTCCACCCGCACGGGAGCGCTCACCCTGAAGATCGTGATCGGCCTGATCGGGACCGTCATGGTGGCGGGCGGGCTGATCATGGTGCCGTTCCCCGGGCCGGGCTGGCTGGTCGTCTTCGCCGGGCTGGCGGTGCTGGCCACGGAGTTCCACTGGGCGCACAAGCTGCTGGAGTTCGGCAAGCAGACCCTGCGCGCCTGGACCGAGTGGTACAAGCGCCAGGGCTGGACCGTCCGCATCCTCGTGCTCATCGTGACGGTCGCCGCCGCGGGCGTGATCGTGTACTTCGGGCTGCTGACGCTCGGCGTGGACGTCATCGCCATCGCCAATCGCTTCATCTGAGGAATCAGAGGTAGAGGCCCGTGCCGTGGTCGGTCTCCTGGGTGGCGACGGCGTGCAGGTCACGCTCGCGCATGACAAGGTAGACCTTCGCGTGCACCTCGACCTCGAACTGCTCCTCGGGGTTGAACAGCACCTTGTCGCCGACCTTGACCGAGCGCACGTTCGTGCCGACGCCGCAGACCTCGCCCCATGCCAGGCGGTTGGCCATCTTGACCGTCGCGGGGATGACGATCCCGGAGCCGCTGCGCCGCTCCTCGGCCTCCTGCTCCAACCTGATCATGACTCGGTCGTGCAGCATCTGAATCTCGAACTTGGGCTCTACCACAGGCACAAGTCTAAGAGCAGGGCAAGCCCGGGAACTCCACAACCAGGAACGAAGGGGTCAGCGCGGGAGCCGGAGCTCGGCGAAGACGGGCCGGTGGTCGGTGCGCTTGAGTGACAGCACCTCGAACGCCCGCACCGCCATCCGCGAGTCCGCCAGCACGTGATCGATCGTCACCCCGGGCAGGTGCACCGGTGAGTCACCCTGCGGCCAGGTGGCCCGCAGCCCGCGTCCCATCACGTCGGCCGCGTCCCGGTAACCGGCCGCCAGCAGGTCGCGCATCGGCAGGTGGTCGAGCGTGGCGTTGAAGTCGCCGGCCAGCACCCGCAGCTTGCCGTCGCCGCGCGGCAGCGCCTGGAGCCCGGCCGCCCAGCACGGCGTGCTGCGGGTCCGCTTGGGGGCGCACGGGTGCACGGAGACGATCTCCACCCGGGTGCCGCCGGAGTGCGTCAGCCAGGCCCTGGCCTGCCCGAACCCGCCGATCTTGATCATCGGTACGGCGTCGAGCGGATGCCTGGCGTAGATCGCGGACCCGCCCACCCCTTCCAGGGGCCGGGCGACGGCGTGGGGCAGCGCGTGCCGCAGCCCCGCCGCCTCCAGCCGGCGCATCGCGGCCGGCGTGAACTCCTGCAGCGTCAGGACGTCCGGCTTCAGCCTGGTCACCAGGGCCATCAGCTCGCCCGTGTCCGCGCCGCCCACCAGCAGGTTGGCCGCCAGCACGCGCAGCGCAGGCCCCTTCGCCCCTGGGTTGCCGTCGGCGAGCGCGCGGGGCAGCACGACGGGCGTCATGGCCAGCACCGACACCAGCGCGACCGTGCCCGCCGCCCACCGCCGCAGCACGCAGGCCAGGATCAGCGCGAGCACGGCCGCGCCCAGCGCGTACGGCGTGTACGACACCACCGGCACCCACGGGAAGTCCGGCTCGAACCCGCTCAGTCTGACCGCGGCCCACAAGCCGAAGGGCACCACCACGATCCAGCTCATCCATGTCCGCACGCCCTGTATCGCCACGAAGCCCCAGAAAGGTTCATGGGCGCCACGAGAAGTGAGAAGGTGTGCCCTATGCACGACGTGGAAGCCCGGGTACTCAACGCCATCGACGAGCCCGAGACCGTGAACCTGCTGGCCGAGACCGTCAGGGTCCCCAGCGTGACCGGCACCGACGCCGAGTCCGAACTGCAGCACCGGCTCGCCCGCCTGCTCACCGAGGCGGGCATGGACGTTGACGTCTGGAAGCTGGACCTCGCCGATCTGACCGCCCGCCCCGGCTTCCCCGGCACGGAGGCGCCCAGGACCGAGGGCTACGGCGTGGCCGCCGTCACCCCGGGCGGCGAGGGCCCGCCCGCGCTCGCGCTGCAGGGACACGTGGACGTGGTGCCGACCGGCGACCTGGCCAAGTGGGCGGGCAGCGACCCGTTCGCCGCCCGGATCGAGGGCGGCGCGCTGCACGGCAGGGGCGCGTGCGACATGAAGGCGGGCCTGGTCGCGAACCTGGCCGTGGCGCGGGCCATCGCCACATCAGGTGTCAGGCTGGCCAGGCCGCTGGCCGTGCAGTGCGTGATCAGCGAGGAGGACGGCGGGCTCGGCGCGTTCGCCACCCTGGCAAGAGGGCACACGGCCGAGGCCGCGGTGATCAGCGAGCCCACCAGCGGCGCGGTGATCACGGCGAACGCGGGCGCGCTGACGTTCCGGCTGGAGATCGCCGGGAGGGCGGCGCACGGCGCCACGCGGCACGAAGGGGTCAACGCCATCGAGGTGTTCTGGCCGGTGTTCGAGGCGATCAGGCGCCTGGAGGCCGAGCGGAACCGGGACGCGCCCGCGCTCTTCGCGGCCACCGCGACGCCGTACCCGATCGAGGTCGGGACCGTGCGGGCGGGCGACTGGGCCAGCACCGTGCCGGACCTGCTGGTGGCCGAGGGCCGCCTGGGAGTGCGGCTGGACGAGGACCCGGCCGCGGCCAGGGCGGCGTTCGAGCAGGCCGTCGCGGAGGTGGCGCACCCCTGGCTGCGGCAGAACCCGCCGGTGGTGACGTGGCCGGGCGGCCAGTTCGCCAGCGGCCGGCTGCCCGCGGGGCACGAGCTGCTCGACCAGGTGGGCCGGGCGGTGGCGGACACGACCGGGGTGCGGCCGGTCGAGTCGGCGGCGCCGTACGGGAGCGACCTGCGCCTGTACGCGGCGGGCGGCATTCCCACGCTGCACTACGGCCCCGGCGACGTGCGGTTCGCGCACGCGCCCAGGGAGCAGGTGCGGCTGAAGGAGCTGCACGAGGTCACGCGGGCACTGGCACTGCTCGCTGTCCGCCGCTGCGCAGCACTCTGATCAGCGCGGCGGGGCTCATCAGCGCGGGCGGCGGATCGTAGAGGTTCGTCACCCGCAGGAAGCGCCGCGTCAGCTCGGGGTCGTGCGCGGCGGCGGCGTGGAAGCGGTCGAGGTAGGCGGCAACGAGCCGCATCTTCGGCGTCGGGTCGCCCTGGACGCCGGGCATCCGCAGGTCGCCGCCGACCGTGATCTCCCAGGGGGTGTCCACGACGCCGGCGATCCGCCGGAAGAACGGGCGCGGGTTCAGGTCCGGGTCGAGCAGCGCGCCCGCCTCCATGGCGGCGACCGTCATGCCCTGGCCGTACAGGGGGTTGAAGGCGCAGACCGCGTCGCCGGTGACCAGCAGGCCCTCGGGGAAGCGGGCCAGCCGCTCGTAGCGGCGCCGGACGGCCGCCGGCGTACGGTACGCGCGCGGCTGCCCGATCGGCTCGGCCGTCGTGACCAGCTCGTGCAGGTCGGGGACGGGCAGGATGGCGGCGTAGGCGGCGAAGCCGGGCAGGTCGAGCGGCGCGCCCTCGCCGTACCCCACCAGGGTGACGATCCAGCGGTCGTCCTCCAGGGCCAGCGCCACGCCCGCGCGCGGGGTCTCCGGCGTGGGCCCGACGATCACGACCTGGTCCCCGTCGAGGTGGTCGTGGCGGCGTACGAACTCCCACGTCGCGTACCGTACGTCGATCTCCACCCGGTCCTCGCGCGGCGGCTCGTAGCCCAGCTCGCCCAGCCAGGACGGCGTGCGCGAGCCCCGGCCGGCCGCGTCCATGACGAGATCGGCCGGGATCGGCTCCCCGCCGGCCAGGCACACCCCCGTGACCCGGCCCTTCTCGGACAGCAGACCCGTGACGATCCGCTCGGACAGCACCCGCACCCCCGGCAGCGCGCTCGTCCTGCGCCGGATCTGGCCCTCCAGCAGCGGCCGGCTGACCAGCAGCCCGTCCAGGCCGCAGGTCCCCCGGGCCAGCCGGATCCCGGCGTGCACGTGGCGGCCCCGCTCCTGCATGTCGCCCAGCATCGCGCCCTGGGCGACGAGCTCCCCGGTGATGCCGGGCAGCAGTTCTTCCATGGCCTCCCGGCCCCTGGCGAGCAGGCCGTGCGCGTGGCGGCTCTGCCCGACGCCCCTGCGGTGGGCGTCCACGGCCGGCAGGATGTCGCGGTCGAGCACCGTGACCCGGGCGAAGCGGCGGTGCAGTGCCGCCGCGGACAGTAATCCCGACATGCTGGCGCCGATGACGACGGCGTGGTCCATCTGGTCCCCCTGGGAGAGTTCTCTGCGTGTCGCGCAGAGGGTCTCCCGGGGTGGCTCGCCGTTCCATGTCTTTTGGCGCGTTCCAGGAGAAACGTTCGGTACAGCGCTGCCGCTCGCGCCGGGGGTGTCAGGCCGGTACGCGGCGGCGGGCCTCGGGGACGATGAGCGGCGTGCCCGACTGCGGGTCCGGGATGATCTCGCAGCGCAGGTCGAACACCTGCTGCACCAGATCGGGCGTGACGATCTCCGCCGGGTCACCCTCGGCCACGATCCGCCCGTCGCGCATCACGATCAGGTGGGTGGCGTACCGGCAGGCCTGGTTCAGGTCGTGCAGCACGGCCACCATCGTGCGCCCCTCCTCGTGCAGGTCGGCGCAGAGGTCGAGCACCTCGATCTGGTGGGAGATGTCCAGGAACGTGGTCGGCTCGTCCAGCAGCAGGATCGGCGTCTCCTGCGCCAGCGCCATGGCCAGCCACACCCGCTGCCGCTGCCCGCCCGAGAGCTCGTCCACGATCCGGTTCGCCAGGTCGGTCACGTCGGTGGCGCGCATGGCCTCCGCCACCGCCGTCTCGTCGGCCCTGGACCACTGCCGCATGAGCCGCTGGTGCGGGTAACGGCCCCTGGCTATGAGGTCGGCCACCGTGATGCCGTCGGGCACGAGCGAGCTCTGCGGCAGCAGCCCGAGCCGCCGCGCCACCTCCTTCGACGGCAGCGACGTGATCACGCTTCCGTCCAGGTGCACCGCGCCCGTCCTCGGCTTCAGCATCCTGGCCAGCGCCCGCAGCAGGGTGGACTTGCCGCAGGCGTTCGGCCCGATGATCACGGTGAAGGACTCGTCGGGGATCGTCACGTCCAGGCCGGTGGCCACGATCCGCTGGTCGTAGGCGAGGGTGAGCCCGGTGCCGGACAGGCGCGCGGAGGTGGCCATCAGTGGCGGTCCTTTCGCAGGAGCAGGACGAGGTACGTGCCGCCGATCGCGGCGGTCAGCACGCCGACGGGGAGCTGGGTGGGGGCGAGCAGCCGCTGCGCGGCCAGGTCGGCGCCGGTCAGGAGCACGGCGCCCATGAGCGCGGAGGCCCCCATGGTCACGCCGGGCGAGCGGGTGAGCCGCCGGGCGAGCTGCGGCGCGGCCAGGGCGACGAAGACGACGGGCCCGGCGGCGGCCATGGCCACCCCGGACAGCAGCACCCCGGCCGTCAGCGCCGCCCCGCGCACCACCTCGACCCTGACGCCCATGGCCCTGGCCGCGTCGTCGCCCATCTCGATCATGCGCATCGGCCGGGAGACGTACGCGCACACCGGCAGCAGCACCACCAGCGCCAGCGCGACCGGCAGGGCGTGGTCCCACCCGCGCCCGCTCAGGCTGCCGGTGAGCCAGGCTCCCGCCGTGGCCGCGTCGTTGATGTCGGCCCTGGTCAGCAGGTACGAGTTGAGCGCCACCAGCAGCGCGTTCGCCCCGATGCCGACCAGGACCAGCCGGTAGCCCTGCACGCCGCCCCGGTAGGCCAGCGCGTACACCAGCACCGCCGTGGCCACGCAGCCCGCCAGCGCGCCGCCCGCGATCATCGCGGCCGAGCCGCCCGAGACCACGGCGATGATGCCGCCGGTGGAGGCCCCGGCGGTGAAGCCGATGAAGTCGGGGCTGCCCAGCGGGTTCCTGGTCAGGCTCTGGAAGATGGCACCGCTGACCCCGAACGCGGCCCCGACCAGCAGGCCCGTCACCACGCGCGGGGCGCGCAGCCTGCCCACGATCAGCTCGGCGACCGGGGTGCCCTGGCCGAAGAGCGCGCCGAGGATGTCGGGCACGGGCACGGTGAACTCGCCCGTGGACAGCGCCGCCACGGCGACGCAGAAACCGGCCAGGACGAGCAGCGCGGTGACGAGCAGGGCGCGCGGCGCCAGCCGCAGGGACCAGGGGCCGACACGGACGTTCACAGCGCCACCCGCCTCGGCCGTAGGGGCCGGGATCCGACGCGGACGTTCACAGCGCCGCCACCCGCTTCCGCCTGGCCAGCATGATGAAGATCGGCGCGCCGATCACCGCCCACACGATCCCCACCTGCACCTCTCCCGGCCGGGCGATGAGCCGCCCTGCCACGTCGGCCCCCAGCAGCAGCACCGGCGCGGCCAGCGCCGAGTACGGCAGCACCCACCGCTGGTCGGGCCCCACCAGGGCGCGCACGGCGTGCGGCACGATCAGCCCGACGAACCACAGGGGCCCGGCGGCGGCGGTGGCCGCGCCGCACAGCAGCGTGACGGCCACGCCGGTGAGGATCCTGGTCCGGTTCACTGCCACGCCCAGCGCCTTGCCCGCGTCGTCGCCGAGCGCCAGCATGTTGAGCGGCCTGGCCAGCAGCAGGCCCAGCACCAGCCCCGCGACCATGAAGGGCGCCAGTCGCACCAGCGTGTCCGCCGTCTGCCCGGCCAGCGAGCCGGTCAGCCAGAACCGCATCCGGTCGAAGGTCTGCTGGTCCATGCGCAGGATGGCCGAGGCGACCGCCGTGCACACCATGCCGAAGGCGACCCCGGCCAGCGCCAGGCGTACCGGGCTCGATCCCGAGTGGCCGGAGGAGGCCAGGGCGTACACGGCGGCGGAGGCCAGCGCCGCCCCGCCGAAGGCGAACCACACGTAGACGGCCGGGTCGCTGAGCCCGAACAGGCCGAGCGCCAGCGTCACGCCCAGCGCCGCGCCCTCGTTGACGCCGAGCAGCCCCGGGTCGGCCAGCGGGTTGCGGGTCAGGCTCTGCATGAGCGCCCCCGCCAGGCCCAGCGTGGCGCCCACGCCCAGGCCGAGCAGCGTGCGCGGGACGCGCAGCTCGCGGATGACCGTGTGGTCGCTGGAGCCGTCGGGGGCCACGAAGGCGTCGATGACGGTGCCGAACGACACCGACCGCGCACCCAGCGCCACGCTGGCCAGAGCGACCAGGACGAGCACGGCGAACGTGACGAGCAGCCCGGCCACCAGCACCGGCGGCCGGCCCTTCACCGTCCGCGGCCCGTCCTCCTCCGGAGCGCTCACAGCGCTCACCGGGGCCGTCCCTGGGGCCGTGTCTGGGGCCGTGTCATCAGCCGGGCGCACCCGACCCCCTCTCGTCGCACGTCAAACTTAGGCAAGGCTAATCTAATGGGCGGATGACAAGGCAACCCTAACCAAGGAGATCCACATGTCAGGACCGGTACTGGCTCGCCGGGGCTTCCTGTCGGGCGCGGCAGGCCTCGCGGTGGCCCTGACACTCGCGGCGTGCGGCGACGGCGGCACCGGGACGGCGGCCCCGGCGGGCGGCGCGTCCCCCTCGGACGGCGCGGCCCCGGCCGCCCGGAGCTGGACCTTCACCGACGACCGCGGCAAGAAGCTGGAGCAGCCCAAGGTCCCCAGCAGGATCGTGGCCCAGGTGGGCTCGGCCGCCGCCCTCTGGGACTTCGGCGTGCGCCCCATCGCCGTCTTCGGCCCGCACAAGCTCAAGGACGGCAGCAAGGACCCGCAGGTCGGCAACGTCGACATCTCCAAGGTCACCGGCCTCGGCAACGTCTGGGACGAGTTCAACGTCGAGCAGTACATCGGCCTCCAGCCCGACCTCCTGGTCAGCAGCATGTACGTCAAGGACACCCTCTGGTACGTGCCCGAGAAGTCCGAGGAGACCATCGAGCAGGTCGCCCCCAGCGTGGGCGTCATGCTCACCGGCAAGAGCGCCACCGAGGTGATCGGCACCTACGAGGCGCTGGCCAAGTCCCTCGGCGCGGACATGCAGGGAGTGCCCGAGGCCAAGGCCCGCATGGAGGCGGCCACCAAGGAGCTCGCCGCGTTCGGCGACCTCAAGATCCTCATGGTGTCGGGCGGCGCGGACGCGTTCTGGATCGTCAACCCGCCGGAGTATCCCGACATCGTGCACCTGAAGAACGCCGGCCTCACCGTGGTCACCCCGTCGAAGGTGGACGAAGGCGGCTTCTTCCAGACGCTCAGCTGGGAGAACGCCGACGAGTACGAGGCCGACGTGATCCTCTACGACACCCGTACGCAGGCGCTCAAGCCCGAGGAGATGATGAAGAAGCCCACCTTCGCCAAGCTCCCCGCGGTCGAGGCGGGCCAGCTCTACCCGTGGAACGCCGAAGCCCCCTACAGCTACCAGGGCTACGCGGCCTTCCTGGAGGGCCTGGTCGCGAACCTGAAGAAGGCGAAGCCTCTCACGTAGGCCCGCCCGGGGCCGCGCTCGTAGGTCGCCGGCCTCAGTAGGCGCCGCGCACCTCGACGATCTCGGCGAGGGGGAACTCCAGGTAGTCGCCCGCCTCCTCGCACCAGGCGTCGAGCGCGGCGCCCTTGAGCTCGCCGTGGCTGATCGTGGCGGTCAGCCCGTCGGTGAGCGTGATGCCGGCCCGCACGCCCCGGTCGACGACGAACCCGAGCAGCGACTGCTGCGCCGTCGGCAGCCTGGTCGCCATCCGGCCGATGATGGCCCAGGTGCGCCCGTTCTTGGCGTCCTCGCTCCGGCCGGCGGCGACGAGGCGGCGGGCGTGCTCGTAGGGATCGGGCGCCGGCTCGGCGAGCATGTGGGCGGGCGCCTCCAGCTCCGTCAGGCCGGGGAACTCCGACAGCTCGGCCACCTGCCCGCCGGGCAGCAGGATGAGTTTGCCGTTGGCCGGCTCCTCCGACCTGACCCGGTGGATGGTGATCTCGCCGGTGTCGGAGACGGGCACGGGGGAGTAGCCGACCTCGCGCAGCGCCGCCAGCGTGCGATCGGCCGGAGCCCCGCTCACCAGCACCGTGGGCGCCAGCAGCCGCAGGCCGAGCCGTCCGAGCCGCCGGTGCGCGGCGATCTCGGCCAGCAACGCCGGGTCGGGCGCTTGCACGACGCAGCCGACCGTGCTGACCGTGACCTCGCCGTGCCTGCGGGCGGTGTCGCGGACCAGGTATTCGAGCGGCTGCGGGATGGTGCCGACCGTGGCCAGCTCGTCGAGCAGGTCGTCGGCCTCGTAGCCGCGGTCGAGCGCCCGCCGCACGCTCTCGGTGGTGAAGCGCCACACCGAGGCCGCGCCCCTGGACTCGCGCTCGGCGGTCCGGTCGAGCAGCGCCGCCAGCTCCGCCGACGGCGGCCCGGTGACCACCGCGGTCAGGTCGGGCCCGAACAGGGCGCTCCTGCGTACGCTGGCCAGCGCCCGGGTGGCCGCCTCGGCCAGGACCGGATCGTGCTCGACCACGGGGACGGCGTCGTCGTTCTCGTCGCCGGCCTTCGCGCCCAGGCCCGCCAGCGCGCGGCCGAGGTCGGTGAGCGCGTTGTTGGCCAGCAGGCCGAGCAGCCTGGCCTCGTCGAGCACCGCGGGCGCGCACTCGCGCAGCAGCGGCACGTCGATCAGCGGCGCGTGCCAGTGGACGCTGCTCATCAGGCTGTCGCGGTCGGCGAAGGCGGTGCCTGCGGGCAGGTGGGCCAGCACCGACAGCACCGCCCTGCGGATGCGGGCGAGCGCGCTGCCGGCGGGGTCGTCGCCGAGCACGGTGCCGTACTTGCCGTCGATCTTGCGCAGGGAAGATCGTTCCATTCGCCACCAGGCCGCGAGCAGCACCCGCAGCCGGGCCGAGCCCTCGTCGAGCCGCCACCGGTCGAAGCGCTCGGTGGGGATCATGCCGCCGGACGGCTCGTCCCAGGCCAGCAGCCTGGCCACCGTGCACACTTCGAGCAGCAGCCGGGTCTCGTCCTCGTCGCAGCCGGTCTCCTTGGCCACCCTGCGGACCTCGCGCACGCCCACGCCGCCGGTCTTGAGCAGCGGCAGCGGCGTCTTGGAGGTGTTGTCGAGCAGCGCGGCGCACCGCTCGACCACGTGCGGCGCGGCCAGCGTCATCAGGTGGTCGACCTCTTCCGGATCGACTGGGATGGTGGCCACCTCGGGCGCCTCCGGCCGGTAGGCCGGATGGTAGGCGGGGCCGCGCAGGCAGATCGCCACCTCGCGAGGGATCTCCGCGACGTGCCAGCTCGGCCGGAAGAGCAGCCCGTGGTCGGCGCACCACTTCTCGGGCGTGCCCGGCACGACGAACCTGCCGCCGTCGACGTCGAGCGCGGGCCCCTCCCAGGCGAACCGGTCGAGCAGCGCCACGGTGCCCTCGGGCGCGTTACGCATCAGCGCCTTGACGTGAGCGAGGTCACCGAGCGTGTCGATGACGCGGGCGATCATGCGGCGCTTGTTGCCGTGGGCGGGCAGGCCGAGCGCGCGGGCGAGCGCGTGCAGCGCGTCGTTGCTGATGGACCAGGAGTTGAGGTAGTGATCGAGCGGCTCGCCCAGGCTCAGGGGCGCGGACCAGTAGCGGGTGACGCCCTCGGCGAGGTGGATCACCCCGTCGTCGCCCGGCCAGGCCAGGGCGTGGTCGTAGAGGTGCTCCAGCCAGGGGGTGACGTCCTCGGGGCGCGCGTCGACGAAGCGCGCCAGCGTCTCCGGGGTGGGCCGCGTCATGGCCAGCGCGGCCTCGGCGAGCTGCAGGCAGGGCAGGGGCAGACCGCGCAGGGTCTCCATCACGGCGAAGCCGTTGCCGAGCCGCTGGGCCAGGGTGTCGAGCCGCCTGGGCCAGGGCGCGGCGATGGCGTCGGGCCTGTTCGCCAGGATGCGGCCAAGCCGTTCTTCGTCTAGTTTTCGCAGCCAGCCGAGCAGGTGATCTTCCATCTGTCAGCACTCTCATGGGGTCGCGCGCCGGACTCACCGTGAGCCATGACCATCCACGGTAATGCAGATCACCCCCGGTCAGGAGAGGACTGCCCAGACGATCTTTCCGTGAGGCGCGAGTGCGGACCAGCCCCAGCGGAGGCTGAGTGATTCGACGATGTGGAGTCCGAGGCCGCCGGTGTCGAGAGGCCCAGGGTATCGCAGCACCGGCACCGAGGAGCCTGGATCGGTGAAGGCGCAGGTGATGAGCGGCCCGCGGCGGACGAGTGACATGTGGACCGTGTGCTCGCGGCGCGGGTCGTCGAGGCACAGGCCGTGGCGCAGCGCGTTGGTGGCGAGCTCGGAGACCACCAGTTCGAGGTTGTCGGCTAGCTCCTCGCCCAGGCCCCAGCCCGACAGGGCGCCGGCGGTGAAGCTCCGGGCGGCGTGAACCGAGGACGCGGTGGGCGGGAGCACGAACGTGGCGCTCGCGGAAGGTCCGGGCACCAGCAGATCGCCGGCCGCCTCCGGCCACCAGCCGATTGGGGGCCACCAATCGAACGTGGTCCACTGGCCGTGTGCCGTGGTTTGTTGCACGTTGATCATTCTGCGCCAAACTCTCGTGCAGGTGCAAGAGCGAATGCACGTGCAGACAACTCGTGCACACGCTACGGTTGCCCTCAAATGGTCAATATGGGGGAAAGGGGATCTTGTCCGCGGCCCATGATCTTTCGGCCGTGAAGTGACAGACTGTCTCGCAAGGAAACGACCAAGGAGCAGCACGTGTCGATTGATCCGCCCGGTTCCGGTTCGACCGTAAGGCGCATCATGCTGGGGGCGAGCCTCAGGCGTCTCCGCGAGGCCAGCGGGCTCGACCGGGCACAGGCCGGATTCCACATCCGGGCGTCCGAGTCCAAGATCAGCCGGATGGAGCTCGGCCGCGTCGGTTTCAAGACACGTGACGTAGAAGACCTTCTCACCCTGTACGGCGTCGTCGACGATGCCGAACGCCGTGCCCTGCTGGAGATGGTGCGCGAGGCCAACACCCCCGGGTGGTGGCACAAGTACTCCGCCGAACTGCCGTCGTGGTTCACCACGTACATCGGCCTGGAGGAGGCCGCCAGCGTGATCCGCACCTACGAGGTGCAGTTCGTGCCCGGCCTGCTGCAGACGGCCTCGTATGCGCGGTCGGTCTTCCAGCTGGGCAATCCCGATGCGAGCCCGGAGAGAATCGAGCGGCGCGTGCACATGCGTATGCAGCGCCAGGAGCGCTTCACCCAGAAGGACGGCCCCCGTCTGTGGGCCGTCATCGACGAGGCGGCGCTCAAGCGGACCATCGGCGGGCGGGAAGTCATGGCCGAGCAGCTCCAGCATCTGCTAGAAGTCGCCGCCCTTCCCAACATCACCCTCCAGGTGATGCCCTTCAGGTTCGGCAAACATGCCGCCGAAGGGGGCGCGTTCAGCATCTTGCGGTTTCCCGAGTCCGACTTGTCGGACGTTGTCTATGTCGAGCAGCTCTGGGGTGCCCTGTACCTGGACAAACGTGAGGACATCGACCCGTACCTCACGGCCATGGAGCAGCTGTGCGTGGAGAGCACCACGCCAGGGGGCACCGTCGAGCTCATCGGCGGTCTTCTCAGAAAGATGTAGATGAACCAGACCTACAATGGCATGCCCGCGGCGGACCTGACCCAGGTCGCCTGGCGTAAGAGTCGCTACAGCAACTCGCAGGGCAACTGCGTGGAACTCGCGGAACTGCCCGACGGCGGCATCGCGGTGCGCAACTCGCGCTTCCCCGACGGTCCCGCCCTCATCTATACCCGCGACGAGATCCGGGCCCTGGTGCTCGGGGTGAAGGACGGAGAGTTCGACGGCCTTCTCGTTTAACAGCGTTGTAACCTCCGGCGCGCCCGCTTAACGGCGGCGCGCCGGAGGCGTAACCGCCCGGCCTCGTCCTGCGGTCAGGATCGGGGTCATGCTCGACCAGATGACCCTGTATCCGATCGCCGACGACGTGCTGTTCGCGCCGGGCGGCAAGGTCGTGATCCGCACTTATGGCGTGGCACCGGCCACCGCGGGGGCGACCGTCTCCTACCGGACCTGGGTGACCGGCCTGCGCGACCAGCCCCGCTACTGGCACTGGGGCCACTTCGAGGATGCCGCCTCCGGGCACCGCAGGGTGCTGGAGTGGCTGACCGGCCGAGGGCCGCAACCTTCCCAGACGCCCGCCTGATCGCTATCCTCGGGCCAAGCAACCGCTTGGTAGAGGAGGCGTGGTGCGGCGCGCGATCCACCTGATCGAGGAGGTCGACTTCCGGCCGATGAACTCCAGGCGCCCCCTGGAATACCTCACCTGGCTGACCCGCTACAAGCGCGAGGACGAGACGCGTACCGCGCCGTCGCTCACCTCCGGCATGTCCATCAGGTCCCGCGAGATCGACCTCGTCGGGGCCTTCTACGCGGTCGGCATCACCGGCCATCCGCAGTTCAAGGCCGTCACCCTCTGGGACTGCCACGGCGGCTGGGACGGCGGCTGGCGGCAGATGATGGAGATCTATCAAGGCGTGGACGAGCGCCTGTTCCTGTCCGACATCGACGACCTGCGCTTCTCCGCCTTCTCCCGGCCGCTCGGCGCCGCACCCGGCTGCCCGCCGCTGTCCGCGGCCCCCGCCGCGGAGCTCTACCTCTTCGAGAGCGCCCGCGTCCGCCCCGGCGCCGCCCTCGACTACCTGCACGCCGTACGCACCGAGCGCGCGCCCGTCCTCGCCGAGCACGGCCACACCCTGGCCGGCCTGTACGAGGTGCTCTTCTGCGACACCGAGGCGGTCACCCTGTGGGCCGTCTCCCTGGACGACCACCTGGCCACCCAGCGCGCCAGGGACGCGGCGCTCGGCCTCGACGACGAGGTCGCGCCCGACGCCCGGCTGCTGGAGTGGGGAAAACGGGCTCGCGACTACCTAGAAGGCCGCTGGCGTGAGACGCTTCTGGCACCCTTCCCCGGTTGCCGCCTGGCTCCGGGAGAACCGCCGGCCTAGCGTCGGCCGCGGAGGTGGTCATGTCAGACGCATACCTCTACAACGGGCAGCGGCCGGACGATCATGTCGCCTCGTGCCCCGACTGCGGCGCCGCCGTCGCCCTGCTCGACCAGCCCGGCACGGCCGTCGAGCCGCCACCCTCGTTGCGCGCGGCCGTGCTGTCCATGGCCCGGCGCCGCCGCAGCCCCGCCGCGGTGGGGGTGGCCGGCGTGGCCACCCCCTACGCCGAGCAGGTCGCCGTCATGGACCAACTGCTCGCGGAGCTGAGCGCGCCGCAGTGGGAGGCCCCGATCGCCCGGCACGGCACCGTCAGGGGGCTGGTCGAGCACCTGACCGCCAACGACGCGACCGTGGCGGCGTTCATGGGCCTGCCGGGCCGCGACGAGGGCGCGCCCGCGCACCGGCGCTGGCGCGAGCAGGCCGGATCCCTGCTGGAACGGGTCTCGGCCAGCAGTGAGGTGCTCATGGGCGTGGAGGTCTCGCTGGCCGGCACCCGCCCGGCCCGCGCGCCGCTGCGCCAGGCCATGATCCAGCGCACGTTCGAGACCTGGACGCACGCCGACGACATCAGGGCCGCCACCGACCGCTCCCGCGCCGCGCCGCGGCCGGAGCACGTGCACATGATCGCCGAGTTCGGGCTCGCGCTGCTGCCGCGCGCGATGAAGGGCCCGCGCCGTGACGTCTCCGCCACCGTCGTGCTCACCGGCCCGGGCGGCGGCACCTGGACGATCCCGCTCTCGCCCGCCTCCGACCACGTCGCCGTGCTCATCTCGGCGGACGCGGTCGGCTTCTGCCGCCTGCTGGCCGACCGGTGGCCGCCGGGCTCGTTCCCGTACGCCGCCGAGGGCGACCCCGCCCTCGCCCGTGACCTGATCCGCGCCGCCGCCACGCTGGGATGCGACTGATGAGCGACATGGACCTGTGCGCACGGCTGACGGCCGGCGACCTCGACGCCCTGGCCGAGGCGTACGACCTGCACGGCTCGTACGTGTTCGGGGTGGCGGCCAAGGTCACCGGCAGCCAGGCGTACGCCGAGGAGATCACCCAGAACGTCTTCGTCGCGCTCTGGGAGAGCCCGCAGACCTACGATCCAGGGCTGGGGTCGCTGCGCGGCTGGCTGGTGAGCCGGGCCCTGCACGAGTCGGCCCTGCGCGCCAAGGTCGGCTGAGCAGACCGCCGGTCAAGCCTGTCTCTGCCGGCCGGTGGGTCAGCCGACCGGGGCGTTCCAGGTGGTGAGGACGGGTTCGGCGTGCTCGAAGCCGAGCCGCGAGTAGGTGCCGGTGTCGAGCTTGAGCAGCCTGCCCTCCTCGGGCGCCAGGCCCAGCCAGCGGGCGGCCAGCACGCGCAGGAAGTGGCCGTGCGCCACCACCGCCACCCGTCCGCCGGCCTTACGCGCCCGCGCGATCACCCGGTCGGCGCGGGCGGCCACCTGTGCGGCGCTCTCGCCCGGATGGTCGGCGTCGCCGGGGATCACGCCGTCGCGCCACAGGTACCAGCCGGGCCGGCTCGCGCGAATGTCGGGCGTGGTGATGCCCTCGTAGCCGCCGTAGTCCCACTCCCACAGGTCGGGGTCGATCTCGTAGCCGGTCAGGCCCGCCAGGTCGGCCGTGCGCCTGGCCCGCTGGGCCGGGGAGACCAGCACCAGGCCGAACGGCTCCTTCGCCAGCGGCGCCAGCGCCCTGGCCTGCTCCTCGCCGTGCTCCGTCAAAGGCAGGTCTGTGCGGCCCGTGTGCCTGCCCGCCTTGCTCCACTCGGTTTCACCGTGCCGGAGCAGCAGCATCTCGTCCATGGTTCCCATCATCGGGCACGGCCGGTCGTGCGGTCGCGTCAGGTGGCCAGCTCCGCGACGACGGGCTCGAACGCGGCCAGGTCTCGCTCATGATGCACCACGAAATACGAAATATCGTGCTCATCCCGCCAATAGCGGAGCTTGTCGGCTATGTCGTGACGGGTGCCGAGGAGGACCTGGGGCGTCCCGTCCAGGGCGGAGCTGTCGGCCGCGCTCCACGACTCCTCCGGCTTGCGCTCGCCCGCCTGCATGACGCTCGTGCCCAGCTCCAGGCGCGAATACCGGTCGCCCGCCGCCTCCCGCACGGCGGCGAGCTTGGCCAGCAGCGCGGCCCGCCCGCCGTCCGCCGCGTCGGGCCCGCTCCCGTCAGGCAGCACGCGCGTGCCGATGTTCACCACGTCCGCCTCCTCGGCCGCCAACCGCAACATCCTGGCCCCGCCCGCGCCGATCACCAGCGGAGGGCCCGGCCGCTGCACGGGCTTGGGCCGCTGGTCGAGCCCGGCGATCCGGTAGTGCCGGCCCTCGAAGTGGAACGGGCCCTCGCCCCAGAGCCCCCTGAGCACGGCCAGCGCCTCCCGCAGCCGTTCGATCCTGACCCCCGGCGGCGCCAGCTCCAGCCCTGCCCCCGCGTAGTCGCCCGCCATCCAGCCGGTGCCGATCCCGACCTCCAGCCGCCCGCCGGACAGCACGTCGAGCGTGGCCGTCTCCTTGGCCAGCACGGCCGGATGACGGAAGTCGTTGGCGAACACCAGCGTGCCGACCCGCAGCCGGGTGGTGGCGCAGGCGGCGGCGGTCAGGGCGGCGATGGGGGCGAACCTCGGCCCCACCAGGTGGTCGGGCACGAGCAGCACGTCGAACCCGGTCTCCTCCAGCCGCCTGGCCCTGTCCGCCCACTCCTTCGCCGACGCCGCCTCCCGTACGACCGCCCCGAACCTGAACCGCCGCATCGGCGCGCCCCTTCGTTGAACCAAATGCTTGCTTGGGATTCTAGTCGCGGGGCCGGAGCGGGGGAACGCCGTAGAATTCGGGGACCGTCACGGTGGAGCGCCCATGAAGCTGCCCTCGCTCGACGAGCTCGTCAAGTTCTTCCAGCACCCGGTCTGGTTCGTCGTGCTCGTGCTGCTCGTCCTGCTGTCCAGGAAGGCGCTGGCCCGCTGGTGGGGGCGGCTGTCCGAGCACGTCGGCGACGAGCTGGCCGCCAGGACGCTGGGCAGCGGCCGGTGGAACCGGCGCGGGCTGCGCCGCTACGCCACCAGGGTCCGCGACGAGTTCGCCACCTTCCACGTGCCGTTCACCGAGGGCATGAAGCTGCGCATGGACGGCGTCTACGTGCCGCTGCGCCACGACGGCGACCGGCTGCAGCCCGGCTCCGACGACATGTACGCCCGCGTCAGGGACGAGCCGTGCACGGTCGTGCTCGGGCCGCCGGGCGCCGGCAAGTCGATGCTGCTGCGGCACTCCATGCTGGAGTGGGCCAGGACCGTCCTGGGCGAGGGACGTACCCGGCGGGTGGCCGTCCTCGTCCGCTTACGCGCGTGCAGCGGCGACCCCAGGCCGCTGCGCGCGCACGTGGCCGGCGCGCTCAAGCGGGTCGGCGACGCGGGGGCCTACCTCGACCGGCTGCTCGAACGCGGCTGCCTCACCGTGCTCTTCGACGGGCTGGACGAGGTCGCCATGGCCGACCAGGAGCGGGTGGTGAGCGAGCTGCACGCGTGGGCCAGGGACCATCCCGACGGCAACCAGATGGTGGTCACCTGCCGCTCGGCCGTCTACGACCGCCGGCTCGCCGAGGTGGCCACGTGCACGGTGGAGGTGGCCCCGTTCGACGAGGCGCAGATGCGGCGCTTCCTGACCAGCTGGCCCTGGCCGGGCGCAAGCGGCTCCCCGGAGGACGCGCACGCCGGGAGGGAGAGGGTGGACGAGCTCATGGCCACCCTGCGCGACGCGCCGCTGATCATGCAGCTGGCCCGCAACCCGCTGCTCCTGACGATGATCGCCTACCTCTACAGCGGCGACGACGAGATCAAGCTGCCCAACTCGCGCACCGTCTTCTACGCCCACGCCACCGACTACCTGCTGCGCTCCAAGCTCACCCACGCCACCCGGTTCAAGGAGCAGCAGCGCCGCCGCGCCCTGCAACGCCTGGCCCTGCTGGCGCACAGGACCGCGATCGGGCGCGAGGACCGGCTCACCCTCCCGTACGAGAACGTGCTCGCGGAGCTGGAGGAGGTGATCACCACCAGGTTCGGCGGCAAGCCCGAGGCGGCCGAGCCGATGCTGACCGAGATCGTCGAGCGGACCGGGCTGCTGCTGCCCGTGGACGGCGGGCGCGGGTTCAGCTTCGCGCACCAGACGCTGCAGGAGTACTTCGCCGCCTGCGAGCTGGCCGACGACCCCGACGAGCTGCTGCGCGCGCACGCCGAGGCGCCGGACGTGTGGCGCGAGGTGGTGAAGATGTGGTGCGGGGTGACCAGGCGGCCGGCGTCCGGGGTGGTGCGCGAGATCTACCGGCGGGACCGGGTGCTGGCCTTCGCCTGCGTGGCCGAGGCGGTGGACCTGGAGAAGGAGCTGGCCGGGGAGATCACCGCGTGGTTCGAGGAGCACCTGGGGGAGCCGGGGCAGGCGGCCGACGCCGAGCAGACGATCGGGGCGTTCGCCCTGGTGGCCGCGGGTCCGGGGGAGCGGGGGCAGGCTGTTCGCGCGTTCCTGTCCCGTACCGCGCGCACGGGCTCGGGGGAGCGGCGGGAGGCCGCGATCGCCGCGCTGGCGGCCACCAACCTGCCCGCCGCCGCCGAGGTCCTGGCCGGGCTGGCCCCCGGCGACCCGAAGGTGCGTACGGCGCTGATCGACATGGGCAACCTCGCCATCGGCGCCCTGCGTGACCGGGCGCCCCGCGATCCGGCGGCCGTGGACGACCTGGCCGCGATCGGCACGCCGGAGGCGGCCTGGGCCCTGGCCGGGCTGATGGCCGCCGAGAAGCCGGTCGCGACCCGGGCCGCCTGGCACCTGGGGGCCCTGCTGCGCTCGGCCGACATCGAGACGGCACTGGGCGACCCGCCATCGGGCGCCGAGCCGGTCGGCGGTCCGGGGCTGGCGTGGGTGTGGGCGCCGTTCGCCCAGAGCTCCCCTCCCGCCCTGACAGCGGTCGCGGAGCGGATCGCGTGGCTGCTCGCGGACTCGGACGCGGAGACCGTGTCACCGCACGTGCGCGTGGACAGTCGGCTGGCGCTCCCGCTGGTCGCGATGGTCCTGGGGAAATCGGAGACGCGCCTGGCCATACCCCCGGGGGAGAGCCTGTCGCCCGTTTCCGAGGAGAAGTTGAGCGAACAACTGGACACACTCGTGTCGCAATGGACTTACGAGTCGCATCCCGCGATCTACACGCTGCTGGACAGCCTGAACCCGGCACAGCGTGTCAGGCTCCTGATCCGCCTCCGCGGAACGTCCGGGCGGGCGGCCACGGAGGACGATTGGCGGCGGGTCACGGCGCCCGTCGAGTTCCGGCAGGGTCGGCACGTCGGGCTCATCGCCGCCTTGGCGTCGGTCTTCGTCCTGGCCGCCTGGATGCGCGCCGTGCTGGTGCTCAACGGGCGGGCGCCGTGGGGTGAGCCGTGGCTCGCCTGGGGAGCCCTGCTCGCGGCGACGTCCATGGCCGTGATCGTGGTCATGCTCGTCATCGACCTCACCGGACGGGGCGCCATCGGATGGGGTGTCCTGCGCTGCAAACCCGCCGTGGTGACCAGCGTGCTGCTGTTCCTGCCGGCAGTGGTCGCGGCCCCGGGGTCGCTCGCGCTGGTGACGCTCGGTGAGCTGATCGGCTGGAACTGGGCGATCGGGGCCGTCGTCATGGGCTTCGGAATCTTCCTGGCCGTCCTTCCCGGGCCCGAACGCGAGGATTCGGGTCCCTGGCTGTTCACCGTGGCGCTGTCCGCCCTGCTTCCGCTGCTGGCGGCGGTGCGCGGAGTGGTCGTCCTGACCGGCGAATGGCCGGGGCCGCCCGCCTGGCTGGCCTGGGCGGGCCTCGTCTCCGGAGTCTGGCTGCTGTGGCTGCTCACCGCCCGGGTCTCGGCGGGGCTGTTCACGGTCCGCTCGGCCCTCATCGGCGGCGTCGCGATCCACTACGCCGCCGCGCTGACGGCGGTGGGCGTGCTCGCCTTCGTCGCGCTGCGCGACCTGACGAACGTGCCCCTGGCCGTCACCGTCATGAGCGGAGCGGTCGCGGCGTGCGTGCTGACGGTGGCCGACCTCAAACGCAAGGTACGGCAGGCCACCAACCCGCTGCACGGCATCCTGGAGCTGCAGGAGGCCCCCGGCCGGACCACAATCGTCGCGACACGTCTTACCAAGCGCTTGCTTTAGGTGTCAGACTGGCCCCATGGAGATCCCCGTGCGCCAGGCGAGCGACGACGAGGCGGCGTTCTTCCACGAGCACGGATGGGTCAGGCTCGACCGGCTGATCGAGCCGGACCTGGCCGCGCGACTGCGCGAGCGGGCCATGCGCCGGCTCGACGCCCGCGAGAGGAGCCGCGCGACGCTGGTCGACCAGGCGTTCGGGCAGTCCAGGGACATCGCGGCGAGCGACGAGCTGTTCGGCGCGCTGGCCCTCAGCCAGGGGATGGGCCGCACCGCCGTACGACTGCTGCGCGGCGTGCGCGCCGTCCGCGTCCAGGTGACCAACCTGCTGGTCAAGGAGGCGGGCGAGCACGGTGCGACCGAGTTCCACCAGGACTTCCCCTGGATGCCGATGGACCGCTCGGCCATGCTGACCGTCTGGCTGGCCCTGGCCGACGTGCCGGCCGACATGGGGTCGCTGCGCTTCTACAGCGGTTCCCACCGCTGCGGCCTGCTCGGCCGCAGCTTCACCCGGCCGGGCGACGACCAGCTCAGCCAGCACCCCTGGCTCAAGGAGTTGGAGCTGTCGCCGCCGCTCGACCTCAAGGCCGGCGACGCGACCGCGCACCACGCGCTGACCGTGCACGGCGCCCCCGCCAACCGCCGTGACAGCCCGCGCCTGTCGTTCACCGTCACCTACTTCGACGCCGACGCCCTCTACACGGGCCTGCCCTACCGGCAGACCGACGGGCTCGGGCTGCGGGTCAACCAGCCGTTCGAGCACGAGAGGTTCCCGTGCCCGAGACCGTGAGAGGCCCGGTCGCCGGCCTCGGGGCGACGCTCATGCACGAGCACGTCTTCGGGCTGAGCCCGGAGATCCTGTGGAACTGGCCGGACATCCCGGAGGGCTGGGACCTGGAACGGCGGGCCCGCGAGGCGGCGGGCAAGCTCGACGCGCTCAAGGCCGAGGGCGTCGACACGATCGTGGACCTCACCGTGGTCGGGCTCGGGCGCTACGTCCCCGCCGTGCAGCGGGTGGCCGAGCTGACCGAGGTGAACATCGTGGCCGCCACCGGCCTCTACACCTACGACGCACTGCCGTCCTACTTCGGCAACCGGGGCCCAGGATCGTTGTTCGGCGGGCCGGACCGGCTGGCCGAGTTCTTCGTCCGCGACCTCACCGAGGGCATCGGGCGCACCGGCGTCAAGGCGGCCATGCTCAAGTGCGCCTCCGACCACCTGGGCATGACCAAGGGCTGCGAACGGGTGTTCAGGGCGGTCGCCGAGGCCCACCTGGAGACCGGCGCGCCGATCACCACCCACTCCCACAGCGCCTCCAAGGGCGGCCTGGAGCAGCAGGACCTGCTGGAGTCGCTGGGCGTGGACCTCGGCCGGGTGGTCATCGGGCACGCAGGCGACTCGACCGACGTGGCCTACCTGGAGGAGCTGGTCGCGCGCGGCTCGTACCTGGGCATGGACCGCTTCGGCATCGAGACGATCAGCCCGTTCGAGGACCGGGTGGCGATCGTGGCGGAGATGTGCGCGCGCGGCCACGCCGGGCGGATGGTGCTCGGCCACGACTCCTACTGCTTCAACGACCGCTTCGACGCCGGCGTGGTCCGGCACCGGCATCCCCGCTACCACCTGCTCCACGTCTCCCGCGACGTGCTGCCCGAGCTGCGCCGGCGGGGCGTCACGGACGACCAGATCGATCAGATGCTGGTCGGCAACCCGCGGAGGATCTTCGGATGATCGAGGACTTCGACGTCACGTCGGACTGGCACGTCGCCGCCCCCTACCCCTTCCTGCGGCGGCTGCGCGCCGCGTCGCCGGTGTTCAAGAGCGAGCACCTCGGCGCGTACGTGCTGACCCGCCACGCCGACGTGCGGGCCGCGTACGCCGACCCCCGGAGCTTCTCCTCCAAGGGCTCGCTGACGATCTCGCGCAGCCTGACCCGCGAGACCAGGGAGAAGCTGGGCGAGCACGGCTCGTTCCTGTCCAGCTTCGTGGCCAACGTGGACCCGCCGGACCACACCCGCCTGCGCCGGTCGGTGTCCAGGGCGTTCACGCCGCGCGCGGTCGCCGCCCTGGAGCAGCGCTTCCGCCGGCTCAACGAGGACCTGCTCGACCGGGTGGCGCCGCGCGGGCACGCGGACTTCGTCAGCGACCTCGGCCACGAGCCGTCGATCAAGCTGACCGCCCGCTTCATCGGGGTGCCCGAGGCGGACGAGGCGTTCGTGCAGTCGCACGTCAAGGACTGGTTCCAGCTCTTCCTGTCACCCCAGCCGCCGGAGCGGCAGCTGGAGCTGGCCGGCAGCTTCCTCGACTACCTCGACTACGTGGACCGGCTGGTCGACGCCCGCGCCAAGGACCCGCGCGACGACTTCACCTCCCTGATGACCGCGCTCATCGGCGCGGAGCTGACCCACCGCGAGGTGGTGGAGCTGATCTCGACGATCCTGCTCGGGGGCAACGACACCGTCCCGAACCAGCTCGGCAACACCGTCCTGCGGCTGCTGCGCGAGGGGGTCTGGCCGGTGCCGGACGCGCTCCTCGCGAACGCCTCCGAGGAGTGCATGCGCGTCGACGGCGCGTCGCTGGGCTCGTTCAGGTACGCGGCGCGCGAGCTCACCCTGCACGGCGTGACGATCCCGGCCGGCGCCCTGGTGCTGCTGTCCACCGACTCGGCCGGCCACGACGAGAGCGTCTTCCCCGATCCCGACCGGTTCGTGATCGACCGGCCGAACGCGGCCGAGCACCTGGTCTTCGGCTACGGCATCCACTTCTGCGTCGGGGCCGCGCTCGCCCGGCTGCAGCTGCGCCCGGCGCTGGCGGTGCTCGGCCCCCGCCTGCCCGGCCTGCGGCTCGTGCCCGGCCAGGACATCGCCTACCGCAGGTCCATCGTGGGCCGCGGCCTGTCCCGCCTGGCGGTGGAGTGGTGAACGGGCGCTTCGACGGGCGCGTGGCGCTCGTGACCGGCGCCGGGTCCGGCATCGGCGCGGCCTGCGCGCCCCGCCTGGCCGCCGAGGAGGCCTGCGTCGGGGTGCTCGACCTG
>NZ_BAAAMU010000065.1:0-62140 GCF_039529435.1 Nonomuraea maheshkhaliensis | reverse complement strand
CCTGGCTCACCGGATCCCCGGCCGCGACCGCGCCAACCCCGCTCTCCGCCACGCGGCCCGCCAAACAGCCTGTCACCCAGCCCGCCTCGCCATCGTTCTCCCCAGGGGAGCCGCGGATCGTCGCGTCCAAGGGCGCGCCGACCAAGTACGGCAGAAGCTGCCACAAGGACTGCGCCTACATCGAGTTCCGGGCCACCGGCCTCAAGCCGGGCACCAAATACCATTTCCGGCCGTACACCAGCAATTGGGGCGCCTTCAACCCGGGAGCCGACCTGAGCGCCGACGAGAACGGCGAGCAGCACAGCGACCGCCGCTTCCCCTGCAACGCCACCGGCCAGCAGGTGTGGATCGTCGCCGAGGCGCCGGACGGCCACCGGATCGTGTCGAACAAGTTCACCTGGACCGCCGGTTGAGCCGGTGGCGGAGCGAGATCAGCGGACGACCGCGCACGCGTCCCGGTTGAGCGAGAACCGGGCCGGCGCCGACGCGTCGCCAGTGTGGGTGACCAGGTAGCCCAGGGTGACGCTGCTCCCCGGGGCGATCGAGCCGTTGTGGCCCGCGTCGGCCGCGGTGATCATGTCCCCGCTCTGGGTCAGGTCGGTGTTCCAGTCCCCGATGACGCTCTGCCCGCGCGCGAGGGGGAAGCGCAGCGTCCAGCCGTCGATCGGGGTGGCGCCGGTGTTGGTGACGGTGAGGTCGACGGTCATGCCGCCGCCCCAGGTCCGCGTGGTGTACGCGATCCGGCAGGTCGGCTGGGCGCGCTCGAACGAGACGCGGTGCAGGCCGCCGGGCAGGTCGTTGACGACGTAGAGCTCGCCCTCGGGCGTGGCGCCGAACGCGGTGACCTGCGTGGGTGTCTGGCCGAGCTCGGCCTGGTCGTAGCCGCCCGAGCCGTTCTCGCGCAGCGCCCACACGGTCGAGTAGCAGTAGTCGGTGGCGAGGTAGGTGCCGCCGACCAGGCCGGCGAACTGCTTGCCGCGATACACCTGCCCGCCGATGACCGCGCAGCCGCCGGTGTGCGGGGAGTAGGTGAAGACGGGCGCGGTGTACGCGGCCCCGGCACGGCACTGGGCCTGGTCGAACACCTCCAGTCCCTCGTAGCAGGACCAGCCCAGGTTCGCCCCCGCCTGCCGTCCCTTCCGCAGGTGGTTGACCTCCTCCCACCGGCCCTGGCCCACGTCGGCCACCCACATCGAGCCGTCGGCGGGATCGACGGAGAACCGCCAGGGGTTGCGGCCGCCGTACAGCCAGATCTCTCCCCGCGCCCCTTCCACGCCGGCGAACGGGTTGTCGGCGGGGACGCAGTAGGCGAGCGCGCCGCAGCTCCTGCTGACGTCGACCCGGATGACCTTGCCCAGGAGCGTGTCCAGGCGCTGGCCGCTGTCGAACGGGTCACCGGCGCCGCCGCCGTCGCCGATGCTCATGTAGAGGTGGCCGTCGGTGCCGAAGGTGATCTGGCCGCCGTTGTGATTGCTGTTCTCGGCGTGCTCCTGGGCGAGCAGGGGTTCGAGGCGGGCGTCGTCCAGCCGGTACCTGGCCAGGGTGACCGCGCCGCCCGGGAGCGCGGTGTAGGCCAGGTACAGGTCCTGGCTCTCCGCGAAGTCGGGGGAGAGGGCGATGCCGAGCAGGCCCCGTTCGTTGCCGGACTCGTCGACGGAGGCCGTGATGTCGATGATCGGCGTCTGCGCCAGGCCGGTGTCCGGATGGTAGACGCGTACCGTGCCGCGCTTCTCGGTGATGAACAGCCGCCGCGTGCCGTCGTCGGGGGCGGCGATGGCGGTGGGGCGGCGCAGTCCGAACGCGACCTGGGTGGTGGTCGCGTTGATCTCCTCCAGCGGCACCGTGGCGGCGGCGCGCGCGGCGGGCGAGCCGGTCGCCGCGGCGACCGGCGGAGGGCTGAGCGGGGCGAGAAGTGGCAGGGACAGGGCGAGCAGCACGGGGGCCGCCCAGCGTCTTCCTGGCATGTCGAACTCCAGACCGGGGCATCGTCGGGATCCGCAGACCGGACGGTAGCGGCTCGCCCGCCGTCCCAACCAGGTCCGCGATCACCGCGCCCGCCCGGTGCGCCGGCTCCGGGCCGCTGACCGGCGACGACGCGCGTACGCCCGGCGCCGAGCCATGAAACGTACATTCGCCGCATGCCCGGATGCCTCGGCCCGCGTACGACGGCATCGGTTCGCCGGCCGTCCGTGTGGGACGGAGGCGCGCGGGAGCGGGCGGCGTATGGTGGATGGACTGGGATCTTCAGCCTGCCGGCAACCGCGCCGGCGTCGCCCCGGCCGCAGCCGCCCTCACCTACCGCGACGCCCGCATCCTGGCCGAGCACCTCCATACCCGCCTCCACCTCGACGAAGGGACACCGATCATCGCCATTCCTGCCGTTCCCCCGTCCGAGGAGCCGGCCCGGCGGGTACGCCCCCACGTGAGCGAGGCGAAGCTGAGCCCGCGCGGCCAGCCGGCCCCCGACGCCCTCCACTGGACCTGCCCCCACGGACGCCACGCGGGCAAGGGCTGCGTCGCCTGCTACGAGGCCTCGACCGACGCCGACCCGGCGCTGCCGCTGTGGCGGATCGCGGTGTGGTTCACCTCGGAGCGGCCGATGCCGATCAGGGTGCTGAAGGACGTGCGCCGGCACGGCCGCAACTTCGCGCTCGACCAGCCGTCCACCCCGCTCGTCTACCTCCTCAGCGGCCAGGCGCGGGCCGCCACGAGCGCGGAGGCCATCGCCGGCCTGGTCGGATTCCTGGTCGGCAACCGGCACATCGTGGACGCGTTCACCGTGACGGAGATCCGCGCCGTCATCGCCTCCTGACGTCGGCCGCACCGGCCCGCAAGGGCCGCCGAACGGCCATGAAGTAGACTTAAGGCACCGAGGACTAATCGAGCGTCGGCACCCAGTCAGCGTCGCCCCCGGCGAACCACACCAGCGGCCCCCATCTCGGAGGGCCTGGACGGGGCCAGCGACCATGACGCAGAAACCGATCCGTGTGCACCGCTCAGCACAGCTTCGTCCTCGGACTCCCCCCTCCGCTCAGAGCCAGGACCGCCACGAGAGCACCGCCATGGTGCCGGGCGGCCGCTCATCCACAGGCCTTTCCTTCACCGTCGTTCCGAACAGGAGACGTATGACCGTCACAAACGCCATGAAGCCGCACGAAGCGAGCACCCTCAAGCCCACCCTCATCCACCTGTCGGGTGACATCGACATCTTCACCACGGCCCAACTGCGCCAGCGGCTGCTCGACGCCCTGAGCCGCACCACCGGCACGCTCGTCCTCGACCTGTCCCAGGTCACCTTCTGCGGCGCCGGCGGGCTGGGCGTGCTGCTCGGCGTACAGGCCCGGGCCCGCGCGCTGGGCGTCACCCTGGCGCTGACCGGCATCCCGCCCTTCATGACCCGCCTGCTCCGCATCACCGGCCTGTCTCCCCACTTCGCCCGAGCAGCCTGACCGGCCCTTTTCCGCCAGCGGTAGAAGAGGAACTCCGGGTAGAAGCGGACACCGTGCGGCCCGCGGGTTGTCCCCCGTGCGAGCTACCGGCGATTGTCCACCGAGTGGTGACGCTGCCGGGGTGATCGGATCCGTAGCGTAGCGGCATGGCCGCGGCGCTTCGGCCGCATCCCGCCGCCGGGTGAACCGCCCCGGTGTCACCGCTCTCCCTGGAGGACTCGAATGCTCCGCACGATCAAGCGGTCCGTTGTCGTCGCACTCTGCTGCACCGCGATCGGCGCGGGGCTCGCCGGTTGCGAGAGCGACGCGATGGACGACTGGGACCCCCTCGCCGGCACCGAGCAGACCGAGAAGAAGGCCGACGCCGCCCCGATCGACGGCACTCAGAAGGTCAAGGTCGAGGGCAAGCAGGTGAACGTGTCGTGCTCGGGCGACGCGGCGGAGGGCAAGCCGGTCGTCGTGCTGCTGCACGGCGCCGGTGACGGGGTGGACAAGCTGGCGGCGCTGCAGAAGACGCTGAGTGGCAAGAACCGGGTCTGCTCCTACGACCGGCTGGGCTCCGGGGCGAGTGACCAGCCCGACGGCCCGCAGACCTTCGCGAGCAGCGGGAAGGTGCTCACCGGGGTGCTGGACCGGGTCGCGGGTGAGTCGCCGGTCGTGCTGGCGGGGCACTCGCTGGGCGGGCTGATCGCCGCCAGGTACGCCCCCGAGCACAAGGACCGGGTCAAGGGTCTGGTGCTGATGGACGCGACCCCGTCCACGATGACCGCCGACATCAAGAAGGCCATCCCCGAGTCGGCCAAGGGCCCGGCGGCCGAACTGCGGGCCCAGAACCTGGCCATCTTCGCCGGGCAGAATCCGGAGAAGCTCGCCGTTCCCGACGGCAAGGTGGAGTCCGCCGGGGACATCCCGGTCGAGGTGCTCACGCACGGCAAGCCGTACCTCGCGGCGCTGCCCACGTACGGGCCGCTGCTGGAGAAGGCGTGGTCGGCGGGGCAGCGGGACTGGCTGGCCCTGTCGACCAGCAGCAAGCTGACCACGGCCGAGAAGAGCGAGCACTACATCTACGTGGACCAGCCCGAGATCGCCGTCAAGGCCATCGAGAGCGTCGCCGCGCTGGCCGGTTGACGCCGAAAGTTTCGCTCGAAAAGAGAAACTTTACATAGATCGTCAAAAGCTCAATAATTCACGCGTAAGCCATCCCACCGCGCGAAGCGTCAAGGAGGCAGCCGTGAGAAGGATCCACCGAGTCGCCGAGCTCGCCGTCGGCGCGACGGCCGGGCTGGTGCTGGCGCTGGCCGGCAGCACCCCCGCCTCGGCGTCCACCTGGGAGCTGCGCGACCTGGAGCAGCGGATGTGCGTCACGTCGAGCTTCGGCCATCCCAACACGTACTTCGTGGCCGCGGTCGTCGGGAAGTGGTCGAAGACGGTCCGCGTCGGGCTGCGTGACCTGCCTCCCGGCTCGACCACCTCGGGCGACGACGCGATCCCGCCCGGTTCCAACTACCCCAACCCCGAGAACGGGGCGACGACGATCAACGGCTGGCTGCAGATCTCGATCGCTCCGCTCCCGGTCGGGGTCTACACCCCGACGCTGATCGCGTACGACGGGAAGGAGACCCAGTCGACCTCCATCACGATCACCTCGAAGACGGCCTGCTAGGAGTCTCGGGGTGTGGCCCGCGATCCGGGCCACCCCGAGTGCCGGAATTCGCATGAAGCATGCCGTCTGATCCCTTCTTTACTAGGCTCAACCGGTGATCGATACGCGGCGAGTCAAGGATCTGTGGCGGCGGTGCGACGTCACGGTGCGAGATTTCCCGGTGGCGCTGTTCCTGACCGTGGTGCCGCTCCTGCCGGAGTTCCAGGGCAACGGCACCCAGGTCGGCGGCCTGCCCACTCGTCCCTATGACGCGCTGGCCATCCTGGTGGTCGCGCTGGAGTGCCTGCCGCTGACCGTGCGCCGCCGGTGGCCGATCGTCTGCGTCGCGCTGGTGTCGGTCGGGTTCACCCTGGACCAGGTCTTCGCCTACCACTCGCTGGGCGGCACCGCGCTGCCGTTCGCGCTCGTCAGCGTGGGGGCCCATCTGCTACGCGGCCGGCGCGTCGTCATGGTCCTGCTGTCGCTGGCGTACCTGGGGTTCGCGTACGCGCTCGACCGGGCCGGCGGGCAGGAGACGCCGGCCAACCACGCGCTGTTCTACCTGTCGATGGTGCTCGCGTGGGGCGTCGGCGCCTGGCTGCGCAACACCAGGGCGGCCGAGGCCGAGCGCCGACGCCACGTCGCCGAGGCCACGCGTGCCGCAGAACGCACCCGCATCGCCCGCGAACTGCACGACGTGGTGACCCACCATGTGACCGCGATCGTGGTACAGGCCGAGGCCGCCCGCTATCTCACCGCCGCGCCCGACCGCCTCGACGCGACCCTCAGCGCCGTCACCGACACCGGCCGGCGGGCCATCACCGACCTGCGGAACATGCTCGACGTGCTCGATCCCGGCCATGACTCAGGTGACGAGACGCCGGCCGCCGGCGACCTGCGTGCCCTGGTCGAGCAGACGCGCCAGGCGGGGCAGCCGGTGGAGTTCGCCGAGGAGGGCGAGGCCGCGGATCCATCCGGTGGCCCGCATTTCGTGATTTATCGGGTGGTGCAGGAGTCGCTGACGAACGCCCTCAAATACGCCCACGGCGCCCCCACCGTGGTTCGTGTCCGCCATGGTGAGAACGTGATCGAGGCGGAGGTCGCCAACGACGGCACCGGGTCGCGGTCCAGCTCTCCGGGCGGGAGCGGGCGCGGCCTGGCCGGGCTCCAGGACCGGGTCGAGGCCCTGGGCGGCGAGTTCAGCGCGGCCCCGCAGGTGGACGGCGGCTTCGTCGTACGGGCTCACGTCCCCACGCAAGCAGGGGAAGCCGGCCGGTCCGGTCAGCTCAGTGAGGCGGTGGCCGCGCGGAGTTCGTCCAGGGCGGCCAGGGCGTAGCCGGCCAGGTCGTCATCGCCGTCGCGCTCGCCCTCCGCCCATTCCTGGTAACCCCGCTTGAACGCGAGCACCCCCAGCTCGCCCGCGAGGGCCGCGATCGGATCGGGCACGCCGCGGGCCACCAGCGCGGTGGTCATCGCGGCCGCGAGGCTGACGGTCTTGAGCGCGTCACGTGCCTGCAGTTCGCCGCTGGCGGCGATGGCCGCCTTCAGCCGGGGGGCGAACTCGCGATTGGCCGGCCCCATCGTGCTCGACGCGCGCCGGAGACCGGCGGCGACCGCCTCCAGCGGGCCGGCGTCGGCGGGCGCCTCGGCGATGCCCTCGGCCAGCAGCCGGCACAGCGTCTCCTGGCCGGCCACCAGCAGCTCCCGTTTGTCGGGGAAGTGGCGGAAGAAGGTGCTCTTGGTGACTCCGGCGCGCTCGGCGATCTGCGCGACCGTGGTGGCGTCGTATCCCTGCTCGGTGAACAGGTCGACGGCGGCCACGACGAGGCGTTCGCGCGCACCTGGTTCCCATCGGCCCATGGCTCCATCGTAGCGTGATGAGACCTTTGTCCCATCGCCCTGCTACAGTGATGGGACAAAGGTCCCATCGCTTGCGGGAGTGTTCCATGCGCGTCTTCATCACCGGCGGCACCGGCCTGATCGGCTCCGCCGTCGTCGCCGAACTGCTCGGCCACGGCCACACCGTCCTCGCCCTCGCCCGCTCCGACGCCTCGGCGCGGGCCGCCAAGGAGGCAGGTGCCGAGCCGCTGCGCGGAGGTCTCGCCGATCTGGACGTCCTGCGCGCCGGCGCCGCCCAGGCCGAGGGCGTGATCCACCTGGCCTTCGCCAACGACTTCAGCGGCGCCGACGCCCTCGCGCAGGCGGTCGCCGAGGAGAGCGCGGCCCTCGCGGCCCTCGGGGAGGAGCTCGACGGCAGTGACCGCCCCATCGTCGCCGCCTCGGGCACGCCCCTCGCGCCGGGCCGCGCCTCCACCGAGGCCGACCCCGCGATGACCGAAGGTCCGGTCGGCGGTCGCGGTCGCGCGGTCACGGCGATCCTGGACCTGGCCGAGCGCGGGGTCCGCAGCACCGCCGTACGGCTGCCGCGTACGGTGCACAACCAGGGCCAGGGCGGGTTCGCCGGCCTGCTCACCGGCATCGCCCGGCAGACCGGCGTGTCCGGCTACCTGGGCGACGGCACCCAGCGCTGGCCGGCCGTGCACGCGCTCGACGCGGCGGTCCTCTTCCGGCTCGCCCTGGAGACGGCGCCGGCCGGCACGGCCTGGCACGCCGTCGCCGACGAGGGCGACCAGGTACGCGACATCGCCGCGGTCATCGGCCGCCGGCTGGGCCTGCCGGTCGAGTCGGTGCCGCCGGAGACCTACGGCCCGCTCGCGCCGATCTTCGCCGCCGACCAGCCCTCGTCCAGCGCCCACACCCGGCAGGCGCTCGGCTGGGAGCCGAAGCATCCCAGCCTGCTGGAGGACCTGGAGCAGATCCAGCCCTGAGGAGCGGGTCGATACGATGGCAGGGTGGCGACGGCACACGACCGGACAGGCGACCTCGCCGCACTCGATCCCGAGTCGGCCGGGTGGGTGCGCGCGCTGCGCGGCCCGGAGCCGGATCGGCAGGCCGCCGTCGAGCGGCTGCACGCGCTGCTCCTGCGCATCGCGAGGAACGAGGTCCGCAGGCGGAGCGCGCGGCTCGGCGTCACCGGTCCCGAGCTCGACGACCTCGCCCACCAGGCCGCGGCCGACGCGCTGCTGGCCATCACCGGCAAGATCGGCGACTTCCGGGGCGAGAGCAGGTTCACGACCTGGGCCTACAAGTTCGTCATCCTGGAGGTGTCGGCGAAGGTCGGGCGACATTTCTGGCGCAATCCCCGCGTACCTTTCGATACCGAGGACTGGGAGCGGCTGCCCGACCGGTTCGGGCTCGACCCGGCCGCGGAGTCCGAATGGCGCGACCTGCTCGCCGCGCTGCGCCGCGCCGTCGAGGAGAAGCTGACCGAACGGCAACGCCGGATCTTCGTCGCACTGGTGCTCGCGGAGGTGCCGCTGGACGCCCTGGTCATCGAGCTCGGCACCAACCGCAACGCGATCTACAAGACGATGTTCGACGCCAGGCGCAAGCTCAGGGCCGCGCTCGCCGCGGCCGGTCACATGGATCACGACATGGTGAGGCGATCGTGAACGGCTGGGCCGAGCTGGACCGCTTCCTGGAGACCGATCCGCGCGACGTGGGCTGCGAGGAGGCGATGGCCCTGCTCCACGTGTACGTCGAACTGGTGGCACGGGACGCCGGAGCCGAGCGGCGCCATCCGGGCATCGCCGCCCACCTGCGCGCGTGCGGCCCGTGCTCGGACGACTTCGAGGGCCTGCTGGCCGCGGTCGTCGGCCAGGAGGGCTGAGAACGGCCGCGCGGGGGCCACGACCGGCCATCGCCGGAGCTGTGGCGCGCGTCACATGAGGGTAAGACCTGGCCGGTGGCCGCCGCCAACCAGGTATGACTGATTCATTCAACGGCAAATCCGCACTGCTGCACCCGGGTGACGCCTTCCCGGCACTCACGCTGTCGCTGCCCGGCGACGCGAAACTCCAGCTGCCCGACGCCCTCGCCGGCGGCTTCGGTGTGGTGCTCTTCTACCGGGGCTCGTGGTGCCCGTACTGCAACGCCCAGCTCCGCGCGTTCCAGCGGTCGCTGGACAAGCTCGCCGAGCTGGACGTCAACGTGGTCGCGGTCTCGGTCGACGACGAAGCCACCACCAAGGAGCTGGTCGGCAAGCACGGCCTGACGTTCCCGGTGGGTTACGGCGCCGACGCGGCCGCCTTCGCGGCGGCGACGGGCGCGTTCGTGCACACCGACCCCACCTACCTGGAGTCGACCGGCTTCGTGCTCGACCCGGACGGCAGGGTCCTCGTCAGCGTGTACTCAAGCGGGGCCATCGGCCGCCTCGTCCCCGAGGACGTCGCCGGCATGATCCGGTACGTACGCGAGCACGCGGCCGGCTGATCAGAGGTCGAGCACCAGGTCGTGGCGTGGCGTGGCGCAGCAGATGAGGACCTCGCCGGCGGGCGGCGGCTCCAGCGGGTCGGGGGCGTACGCCACGTCCCCGGCCAGGAGCGGCGTCGTGCAGGTGTGGCAGACCCCCGTACGGCAGGACCAGCGCGTCTGCACGTCGCAGGCGTCCGCGAGATCGAGCACCGAACGGTGGCGCGGTGACCAGCGGACCGACAGGCCGCTGCGGGCGAACGTGATCAGCGGCCCGGTGCCCGGCTCGCCCGGCGGTTGGTGCGGCGCCACCGCGGGCCGGGCCGTGAGGCCCGGGTTGATCGCGGCCAGCGCGCCGAACAGTTCGGTGTGGATCCGGTCGTCCGCCAGCCCGATCGTGGTGAGCGTCGCGCGCATGGCGTCCATGAAGGGGGCCGGGCCGCACAGGTAGGCGCTGGCTTCGGCGGGCAGCCCGAGCCCAGCCATGCTCTCCAGACCGGGCCGGCCCCGATGAACCTCAGCCCGCACCCCGTCCCCACTGTCGCTGCTGCCGTCGCCGGTCGCGCCGTTCTTCGCCGTGTAGAAGATGTGCTCGTGCGCTTCGGGCAGGTCGCGGAGCAGGGCGTGCGCCTCCTGGGCGAAGAGGTGCTCACTGCGGTTGCGCGCCGCGTGGATCCACCAGACCGGCCGCGCGGTACGTTCGGCGGCCAGTCGGTGCAGCATCGCCATGACCGGGGTCGCGCCGACTCCGGCCGAGACGAGCACCACCGGCCCGTCCCCGGGGACGAGGACGAAGTCGCCGCGCGGTGCCGCCACCTCCAGCACCGCGCCGACCCGCAGCCCGGCGTGCAGGTAGCGGCTGACCAGGCCGTGCTCCTCGCGTTTCACACTCACCCGGTACGCGGACGCGCCGGGCGCGGAGGAGAGCGAGTAACTGCGTACCGGCGGCGGATCGCCGGCGCCGCCGACCCGGAGGGTGAGGTATTGACCGGCCTCGGCGGCGGGCAGCGCGCCCCCGTCGGCCGCTTCGAGCTCGACGGAGAGCACGGACGGGGTCTCGTGCACGAGCCCGGTGACCCGCAACGGCCGGAACCCCGGCCACGCCTCGGCACGCGGCCCGGCCTCAGCGGCGCCGGCCGGCCCAGCGGCAGTGGCCATATCGCGGAACGACTGCTGCCACCCAGGACTGAGCGCCGGAATGGCGAGCGCTCTGCGAAGTTTGTCCGGATCGCGCCCCGGAAGGTAGAGCAACGCGTCGATGTCGGCCACGCTGAGCGCCCCCGGCCCGGTCCGCGTCTTGACGATGGCGTCCCCCGCCCGCACCACACCCTCGGTGATGACCCGCAGGTAGAAGCCCGGCCGATGATGGGAGACGAGCAGGGCGGGCAGCTCCGGTTCGCCGAGCCGCATGCCGACCCGGTAACAGGTGACCCGTGGCTGGGTGACCTCGAACTCCGCCTCCCCGATGCGGTACCGGTCGCCGACGCACACCTCGTCGTCGGGCAGCCCGTCGACGGTGAAGTTCTCCCCGAACTGGCCGTACTCGAAGTCGGAGCGGCCGAAGTGCTCCTGCCAGTGGGCGTAGGACTCGATCTGGTAGACGAGCACGGCCCGCTGCTCGCCGCCGTGTCCCTGGAGGTCGCCCTGGCCGTCGCCGTCGACGTTGAGCCGTCTGACCAGGCGCGGGCCGGTGACGGGATGTTTCCACACGCCCGTGTGCACAGTCCTGCCCTGCCAGGACACGTCCTTCGGCATCCCGACGTTCACCGACAAGAGCTTCGCCGTCATGATCCTCGCCGTGGTGTCGCCCACCCCAGGTCGCCGTTCCCCTCCACCCTAACCAGCGGCTTCCCGGCGACCGCGACCGCCCCGCGCGCAGCGGCCGAGGCCCACACCCGCCGCACTTCTTACGGACCGCGGACGGTACCGCCCGGGGACGGCCACTCGGACGCCCGGAGGTGTCAGGCTTCGAGGCATGAGCAGGCGCCTGACAAGCATCGCGGTGACCTTTGGCCAGTCGTTGGCCGGCAGGTTCACCAGCCGGCTGCGTTCGGAACGGGTGGCGGCCAAGCTGGGGATGTGGCTGGGGATCAGCTTCACCGTCGCCTTCGCGACCGGCCTCTTCAGCCACTTCACCCAGCATCCGCCCACGTGGCTGCTGTGGCCGTCGCGGCCGGTCAACCTCTACCGCGTGACGCAGGGCCTGCACGTCATCGGCGGCATCGCCACGGTCCCGCTGCTGCTGGCCAAGCTGTGGACGGTCTACCCGAAGCTGTGGCAGTGGCCGCCGTTCCGCTCCGCGGGGCACGCGGCCGAGCGGCTGTTCGTGCTGCTGCTGGTCGCGGGTGCGTTGTTCCAGCTCGTCACGGGGCTGCTGAACATCGCCTACACCTACCCGTGGCCGTTCGGGTTCGTGCAGGCGCACTACTGGACCGCCTTCATCGTCTACGGCGCGCTCGTCATCCACGCCGCCAACGAGTGGTCCAAGGTCAGGCGGCACCTGTGGGTCCGCGTGGAGGACCCCGACCGGCGCCGCTTCCTGACCACGGTCGCCGCCGCGTGCGGCGTGGCGGCGCTGGTCACGGTGGGTGAGGCGGTCACGCCGCTGAAAGGGCTGGCGGTGCTGGCGCCGCGCGATCCTGACGCGGGGCCGCAGGGCGTGCCGGTCAACCGGTCGGCCGCGGCGGCGGGCGTGAGGGTGGCGCCGGGCGATCCGGCGTACCGGCTGGTGGTGACGGGAGCCGTGCGCACGGAGCTGTCGCTCGCCTACGCCGACCTCGCCGCCCTGCCCCAGCACACGGTACGACTGCCGATCGCCTGCGTGGAGGGCTGGAGCGTGGAGTGCGAGTGGACGGGCGTACGCCTGCGCGACCTGATCAGCCGGGCGGGCGCCGCGCCGGACGCGTTCCTGACGATCGAGTCACTCGAACGCACCGGCTACTACCGCACCAGCGAGGTACGCCCCCCGCACTGGAACGACCCGCTGACCCTCCTGGCACTCCAACTGAACGGCCACCCGCTGGACGCCGACCACGGCTACCCGGTGCGGCTGATCGCGCCCAACCGGCCCGGCGTCATGCAGACCAAGTGGGTCGGCACGGTGAGGGTCGCATGAGGTGGGTCCTGTACGCGGCCGGTGCCGCGCTGGTGGGCCTCGGGTTCACCGGCTTGTTCCTGGACAGCGGTCCGATCGGCTGGGCGCTGTGGTTCGGCGGCGTCGTGGTGGCGCATGACGGGATCCTGGTTCCCGTGGTCCTGCTGATCGGCCTGGCCGTGCGCCGGGCGGGCGGCGCGGTGCGCGCGGTCGCGATCGTGGCCGGGACGGTGACGCTCGCGACCCTGCCGACCGTGCTGGCGCTGGGCCGGCGGGCGGACAACCCGTCGATCCTCCCCCTCGACTACGTCCGAAACCTGCTGCTCGTCCTGGGCGTGCTCGCTCTCGCCGCACTGGCTCCCCGGCTGTGGCGGGCGGCACGACGGAAGCGCGGGGGCCGCGCGCCCGAGTCGGATCGCTGACGCCGTCCCGATCACGACCCGAGGTCCAGTACGGGCGGAGTACGGACAGCGCCGCGCCAGCGGCGGTCCTTAGCGTTCTCGTCAAGACGCCCAAGATCTGGACCTCGACCGGACCCGCGGCCGGGCAGCCGTACCCCCACGGCACCGCGTGACGTCACTGTGCTCACGTTCTCCCAAGTGACTCTTCGTGAATCGCGCCGATCTGTCGTTCATCGACTTCCGCCATGAAGGGAAACCCAGTGAAACCAGGAATCATCGCGTCGGCCGTGGCCTTCTTAGTCGCGACCACCAGCGCCGTCTTCGTGAACGCGCCCTCCGCCTCCGCCGACGGCCTGAGCAACCCGAGCGGCACGCTCACCACCGAGTGCGCCGGCGCCAGCAGCTTCCTCCAGGTCGACTGGAAGGCCGGAGACCGGGTGACCATCCGCTGGCGGGTCGACGACACCGGCACGGCGAGCAACTTCTCCCCGGTGCTGCGGATCCAGGCTCACGACGCCGACCACAGCTCGGCGCCGTTCACGTTCCCCAGCGGCGACGCGCACTTCGTCCTCAACAGCGGCAACGGCACCCATGAGGTGGGCCTGAAGTCCGACTGGAACCCGGAGGCCATCGGCAACATCAACCACCTGCGGGTGCAGATCCAGAACGGCACCACCGCCCAGGGCACCAACTGCGTCGAGGTGCGGGAGATCTACAACTGGAGCATGATCGGCCACAAGAACGCCATGGCGAAGCGCGGCGTCGACTACGTGCTCGGCGGTGAGGGAACGCCGGCCAAACCCGGGTACGACTGCTCGGGCCTCGTCTACGCCTCCTACAACCCGATCGGCAACTTCCCCGGCTGGCCCGTCCGCCGTGCCGTCGACATGTGGAGATGGGCGGAGAGCCACCAGTCCCCGTCGAAGTTCTACGCCAAGTCCGTCGCCTGGTCCGACCTGAAGGTCGGCGACCTGATCTTCTACAAGACGACCGATGAAGCCGTCGGCCACGTCTCGTTCTGGGAGGGGGACGGCAACGTCCTCGACGCGCTCGAACCGGGCACCAAGGTTTCCGTCCATCCCGAGGGCGGCCTGCGCAACGTCCGCGTCGCGGCCTTCCGCATCCTCGGCGTGGCGACCGTGCCCACAGACTGACATCGTTCCCGCCGCGAGCCCAGTGTGCCGAGCGCGGCGCTCTGGGCCTCGGCGTGTTCCTGACCTAAGATCGGGCGGTGCCCCGAAGGCCGTGGACCGACGTTCCGCTCACTCGGTGCAGGCACGAGTGAGCGAGACCAGCTTCGGCGGGCTGCTGCGCGCCCATCGCCGCCGTACCGGGCTGACCCAGCGGCAACTCGCCGACCGGGCGGGCGTGAGCGCGGGCGCGATCCGTGATCTGGAACAGGGCAGGACGAGAAGCCCGAAGCGGGACTCGGTCCAGGCCATCGCCGTCGCGCTCGGGCTGAGCGGGCCCGACTCCGAGCAACTGCACGCCGCCGCCGAGGCGCGTCGCACCCGGCAGGGCGAAACCGATCCGGTTCAGGGCGGTCCGCTGCGCGTGCGCGTGCTCGGCCCGATCGAGGTCTGGCACGGCGAGGTCCAGGCGCCACTCGGCTCCGACCTGCAACGCACGCTGCTCGCCCGGCTGGCGCTCGGCGCCGGCGCGGCGGCCGGTCAGGACGAGCTCATCGAACTCCTGTGGCCGCACGGCGGTGCCCATCGGACGGGCCGTCGCACCGGCCATCGTGCGGTCAGCCTGCTGCACACGCACGTCGCCAGGCTGCGGCGGCTGCTGGACTCCGGGCCGGCTGCGGCAAGCGTGCTGCTCGGCGGCCAGAACGGATACCGCCTCGCGCTCGCCGCCGATCAGCTCGACCTGCTGGAGTTCCGCGACCTCACGGCACGGGCGGCGTACGACGCGCCGGAGGAGGCGCTGGCCAGGCTCGCCGCGGCCGTCGCCCTGTGGCGCGGCGAGATCGACGCGGAACGGGTGGCGGCGAGCCCGCTCTACACCGCGGTGACCGGCGAGTACGCCGCCACCGTCCAGATGTTCGCCACCCTGGCCCGCGACCTGGGACGGCCGGAGCGGGCACTGCGGCCGGTGCGCCAGCTCGCGCTCCGGCACGAGTTGGACGAGCCGCTGCACGCCGAGCTGATCCTGACGCTGGCCGCGAGCGGCAGGCAGGCGGAGGCGCTGGCGGCGTACGATCGGATCAGGGCGGCACTGGCCGACCAGCTCGGCATCGATCCGGGAGAGCGGCTCAGGCACGCCCAGCTCGCGGTGCTGCGGCAGGAGGAGCGGCAGGCCCGGCGGGCGATGGGACGCACCGCGATCCAGCAGGCGCCCGCCGCGCCGCCCGACTTCGTCGGCAGGACGGACGAGCTGGCCGGGATCGAGGCCGCGCTGGCCAGATCGGGCCTGGAGCCGGTACCGGCCGCGCCCCGGATCGTACTGATCGACGGCATAGCGGGAGTCGGCAAGACCGCGCTCGCGCTCGCCGCCGCGCACCGGTTGCGCGGGGAGTATCCCGATGGTCAGTTGTACGCCGACCTGCGCGGCACCACCGCGACCGGGCCGGAGCCGATGCGGGTGCTCAGCCGGTTCCTGCGCGCGCTCGGCGTGCCGGGCAGGCGGATCGGGACCGACGAGACCGAGGCGGCCGCGGTGTTCAGGAGCGAGCTCGCCGACCGGCGGATGCTGGTGCTGCTGGACAACGCGCACGACGCCGGCCAGGTGCTGCCGCTGCTGCCCGGCGCCGGCGGCAGCGACCTGATCGTGACCAGCCGGCGCCGGATGCCCGGCCTGGCCGGCGCGAACGCCGTCCACCTCGAACCGCTCAACCCGGAGGAATCGATTGCCCTGATAGCCGCGACCGCGGGAGCGCACCGGATCGAGGCCGATCCCGGCGCGGCCGGCGCGCTCGCCGAGGCGTGCGCCCGGCTGCCGCTCGCGTTGCGCATCGCGAGCGCGCGGCTGGCCACCCGGCAGGCGTGGACCATCGGCGACCTGACCCGCCGGCTGCACGACGACAACCGCAGGCTCACCGAGCTTTCCACCGGCGAGTCGAGCGTGCTCACCAGTTTCCAGCTCAGTTACGCCGACCTGAGCGCCGCCGCCCAGCGCGCGTTCCGGCTGTGCGGCCTGCATCCCGCCGACGACTTCGGCGCCGACAGCACGGGCGCCCTCCTCGACCTGCCGGCGCTCGAAGCCGATCGCCTGCTGGAGGACCTGCTCGAAGCGAACATGCTGATGCAGTACGCGACCGACCGCTACCGGCTGCACGACCTGCTCGGCCTGTACGCCCGGCGGCTGCTCGCCGACGACGCCGAGGGCGAGATCGCCCGTTCGCGCCTTTACACCTGGTACGCCGACGCGGTGACGGCCGCGATGGAGTGGGTCTACCCGCAGCTCGTCCGGCTCCGGACGCACGCGGCGCGGGAGTCGGTCTTCGCCACCGAGACCGACGCCCTCACCTGGCTGGACGCCGAGCTGCCCGCGCTCGTCGCCGTCGTCAAGCACACCGCCGGAACTGCCGACCGCGCGCTGGCCTGGCGCATCACCGACCAGCTCCGCGGCTACTTCCTGATCCGCCGGCACATCGACGGCTGGTTGCCGGCGGCCGAGGCGGGCATGGAGGCGGCCGTCCTGGCCGGGGACGACGTGGCGCGTACCGCGATGCTGATCAGCCGCGGCCAGGCGCTGTGGTCGGTCGGCCGGGACGAGGAGGCGCTGGCGGACTCGCTCGCCGGTGAGCGGCTCGCGGCCGCCACCGGTTGGACGACGGCCGCGGCGTACCTGTCCCACCACATCGGCTGGCACCACCTGGAGCAGGGCAAGCTCGCCGACGCGGAGAAGTGGATGCGCCGCGCGCTCGACCTGACCGAGGACGACCCGCTCGGTCACGTACGCGCGGTCGCGTTCAACGGGCTCGGGGTGCTGCGGCTGCACCAGGGCCAGTTGGTGGACGCCGCCGACCTGCTCAACGCGGCACTGGAGATCAACGAGACGACGGGCAGGGAGACCTCGGCGCTGGCGAACCGGGGCAACCTGGCCAGCGCGCTGCGTCAGCTCGGCTCGGAGCGGCACGCCTTCGAGCTGCTCACCGGCGTGCTGGCGGCGTACAGGAAGGCGGCCAACCTGCGCGGCGAGCTGTCCACCCTGGACGAGCTGAGCCGGCTGCACCTCCAGCGCGGGGACGCGGCCACCGCGCTGGAGGTGGCGCGGCGGGCGTACGACATGGCGATCGCGGTGCACGACAGGAAGGCCACGGCGCAGACCGCGGCCACCGCGGCGCAGGCCTACCACGCTCTGGGCGAGGTGCGGGCTGCCGTCCAGTGGTTCGAGCGCTGCGTGACGATCGCGCGCGACACGTACCCGTTCGTGGAGGCGCGCGCCCTGGTCGGCCTGGCCACCACCCGGCTCTCGGACGGCGACCCGGCGTCGGCGCGGCGGATCGCCGAGCGGGCCCTGGCCATCGCCGCCGCGTGCGGTTTCCGCCTGCTCGAACGCCGCGCCCTGGCCGCGCTGGACGCCTCGAAACGGTGAGCACCCGCCCCGCGTCAGGCTCGGCTGAGGCCGCGGGGAGGGGTCACGGGGTCGGCTGGGGGTGCAGGGCGTCCACGAGCAGGTCGAGCAGCCGGCCGATCTGCTCGGGCGTGTCGAGGGCCGCCGTGGCCAGGAAGATCCCGAGGATCATCATGGTGACCTGCTCGGGCTCGACGTCCGCGCGCAGCGTGCCCGTGGCGGCGCCCGCGGTGAGGAACGCCGTGATGGCGGCGGTGATGCGTTCCCTGGTGGTGGTGGTCGGGATGCGGCCCGCGCTCTGGCCGGCCCGAATCGCGTCGGCCATGCCGCGCTTCATCGCCGCGAACGCCGCGTACCGCTCCATCCAGGCACGCAGCGCGAGCTGTGGCGGGAGCCGTTCGAGCAGGTCGGGGACGCACGCGCTGAGCTCGTCGAGCTCGGCGGCGTAGACCGCCTCCACGAGCGCCTCGCGGGTGGGGAAGTGGCGATACAGGGTGCCGATCCCCACCCCCGCGTCACGGGCGATGGTCTCCAGCGGAACGCTGTCGTCGGACGCCGCGAACGCGGAGCGGGCGACGGCGACCAGTCTGTCGCGGTTGCGCTGGGCGTGGGCGCGCAGCGGGCGCTGGGGCGCGGCCGGGGTGGGCGTCGATTCGTGCGCGGCCAAAGTGGAGGAACCTCCGGTATTGCCCTATAGTCGATCGAGGATAACGGAGGGTCCTCCGCTATCTCTGGCATTCTACGTGGACGGGATTCCCATGCCCCCAACCAGCTCTCCCGCTTCTCCCGATGCTCCCGGCGGGCCGGTCGCCGCGCCGCGGCCCGGCGGCACCGCTCCGTTCGCCGGCCGTACCGTGTCGCGGATCGGCTACGGCGCCGCGCAGCTCGGACGCCGCCGCGGCGACCGTGACGCGGCCCTGGCGCTCGTCCGCCAGGCGATCGACCACGGCGTCGACCACATCGACACCGCGCAGTTCTACGGCGACGGCTACGCCAACGAGATCCTCCGCGACGCGATCGGGCCGGAGGACGACGTCATGATCGTCAGCAAGGTCGGCGCCACCGCCAACCCCGGCGGACGGGTCCCGCTGCGCCTGGCCCAGCAGCCGAAGGAGCTGCGCGCCTGCGTCGAGGACAACCTCACCGCCCTCGGCGTGGACCGCATCCCCGTCGTGAACCTGCGCCGCCTCGACGCAGGCCCGGGGCTGCGGCCCGAGGGCGATCAAGTCGTCGACCTCGACGACCAGCTCGCCGAGATGACCGCGATGCGCGACGAGGGCAAGATCGGCGGGATCGGGCTGAGCGGCGTCGGCATCGACGGGTTGCGCCGGGCGATCCCCGCCGGCCTCGCCTGCGTGCAGAACGCCTACAGCCTCGTCTGCCGCGACGACGAGGAACTGCTGCGGCTGTGCGCGGCCGAGGGCATCGCCTGGGTGCCGTTCTTCCCCCTCGGCGGGAACGTCTTCCCCGGCATGCCCAAGCCCACCGACGAACCGGCCGTCCGCACCGTGGCCGATTCGCTCGGCGTCACGCCGTCCCAGGTCGGCCTCGCCTGGCTGCTGCACCACGCCCCGAACGTGCTGCTCATCCCCGGCACCGGCGACCCCGCTCACCTGGAGGCCAACCTGGCGGTCGGCGACATCACCCTCGACGCCGCCGCCATGGCCGCCCTCGACGCCGTCGAGTCCCGGTCCAGCGACGTTCCGCTCGGCTGATCGGCGTCGGGCGGGTAAGAGATCATTGCCGAGACATCAGCGCCGAGCGAGCAAGGACAGGACGATATGAAGGCCATCATCTACCGCGACCACGGCGACGCCGACGTTCTGCAACTCGTCGAGCGTGACGTGCCCGAGCCCGGCCCCGGCGAAGTACGCGTCCGGGTCGCCGTGTCCGGGGTCAACCCGACCGACTGGAAGAGCCGCTCCGGTGCCACCAGCAGGAAGAGCTTCCCCGAGATCACCCCGCACCTCGACGGAGCCGGCGTGATCGACGCCGTCGGCGAGGGGGTCGACCCGAGCCGGGTCGGCCAGCGGGTCTGGCTGTTCATGGCCACCGTCGGGCGGCCCACCGGCACGGCCGCCGAGTTCACCGTCGTGCCCGCCGGCAACGCGGTGCCGCTGCCCGACGCGGCCGGGTTCGACCTCGGCGCCTCGCTCGGCGTTCCCGCCCTCACCGCGCACCGCGCGCTCACCGTCGCCGAGGACGGGCCGCGCCGGCTGCGTCCCGGCGCGCTCGACGGCAAGGTGGTGCTCGCCGCCGGCGGGGCGGGAGCGGTCGGGCACGCGGCGATCCAGCTCGCCCGCTGGGCCGGGGCCACCGTGATCAGCACGATCAGCGGGCCCGAGAAGGCCCGGCTGGCCATCGCGGCCGGCGCCCACCACGTGGTCAACTACCGCGAGGGCGACGCTGCCGCCCGGATCCGCGAGCTCGCCCCGGACGGCGTCGACATCGTCGCCGAGGTGGCGCTGGGGGCGAACCTGGCCCTGGACCTGGCCGTGCTGGCCACCCGTGGCACCATCGCGATCTACGCCAACGACGGTGACAAGCCGGTCAACCTGGACGTGCGGCAGAACATGACGCTGAACACGCGCTACCAGTTCCTGGTGCTCTACACGGTCGGCACGCAGGCGCTAACCGCCGGTGCCGAGGACGTCGCCGCGGCCGTCCGCGACGGCGCCCTGCCTGTCGGCGAGGAGCACGGCCTGCCGCTGGTCCGCTTCCCGCTCGACCGCACCGCCGACGCCCACCGGGCGGTGGAGGGCGGCGCGGTCGGCAAGGTCCTGGTGGACATCACCCCGTGACGGCCGCGCGAGACGGTCCCGCGAGGCGGCGCTCTCGCGATGGGGCGGCCTCGCGATGGGCGGCCTCCGCGATGTGACGGACGCGGGCCCTGCTACGGTGCTCCTCGACGAGCTGGAGATAGTCCCGGGCCGGCTCACCGTTGAAGGAGAGACTCTGCGACGAGACAGGCCGCGTGGCCGGCTCCCGCTCATCGCGCTCGTCGCACTCGTCCTGGGCCTGCTCCAAGCGAGTGGCTGCGCCATCGACAAGGGCACCGCGCTCGCCGCGGACTTCGACGCGGACTGGGCCGGAACGCCGGACGTCACCAAGATCGACACGACCAGGAACAACACGCTCCCGTTCGCGGGCTCGGCCTCCGGCACCCTGATCCTCAGGGACGGCACGCCGGCCGACCGGGTGGGCGTGCTGGCGAACGACCTGCGGCGGTACGTCGCCGAGCACGGGAACATCACCGGCCGGATCGCGGCGGGCGCCGTCAGCTTCACCGTCGTCGCCGACCGGCGCCGTACGGACGAGGCACTGTCGTTGTGGCGGTCACTGACGACCGACGACCGGACGCTGACCGGCGACCTGCACGACGCGCCCACGAAGGGGGTCGTCCGCTGGCGGATCGAGCTCACCGCGACCGACGCCGCCGCCGCGATGACGCTGTTCGAGGACCTGGTCACCGACGGCGGACGGCATCGGCCCCTGTCGGACGTGGTGTCGCTGAAGGTCGGCACGGGCCGCGCCGCCCGGCCCGCGCTCTCCGTCGGCACCGACTTCAACGGCGCCCGCCCCACCGAGGCCGTCGCCGCCTACCAGGCGGTGGCCGCCCGGTACGCCGTCGCCGGCGCCACGCTGATGCCCGACCGCGCCACCATCGTGGTCGCGAAGCAGGCCGACCTGGCCCGTGCGAGCGAACTGGCCGCGAAGGCGGCTCCGGGCCTCGGGGCCACGCTCAAGGTCACCAGCGCCGGCAACCCCTGACGGTCACCAGCGTCGGCGACCTCTGGTCCCCCTGTGCTCGTGGTGCCCGCGCGCGCACCGGCACAACCCATCGTTCATGACGCGCCTTCGTTCCCGTTGGCCGGCACGGGCGTCACGGGGATGACGTCGTCCGGCAGGGAGACGGGCCTCGCCTCGCTCCGCACGAACGTGCGCGGCACGTGCACCCAGGCATGCCCCCGGTGCTCCTTCTCCAGCACCTGGACCCGGCGGAAGTCGTCGAGGTGGTAGGTGGTGTAGCCCTGGCTGATCGTCCCGTCGTAGATCTCGTCGGAGACGATCATCGCGAGGGACGTGTCGGAGGTCTCCAGCGTGTGTCTCAGCGCACTGCACGAGAGCAGCCGCCTGACCTGGACGACCGCCTGTCCAGCGAAGCCGTTGGCCGCCTGCGAGACGACGCCCTCGTGCACGGCCATCCGCAGCCGCAGCCGCGCCTCCTCGATCCTGGTGGCGTTGCACTGGTTCAGCAGCCGGTGCAGGTGCCTGACGAACTCGTCGACGAGGCGGTGCCCCGGTTCGGAGGTGGGGAGGATGGCGAGCTCTCCGTCGCCGGAGGGCTGGGTCGTCCACAACTTCCTGTGCAGCACGGCCGCGTCGGCCGCCTCGTGCAGAACGTCCACCAAGGTGCGCTGAACACTGCGATGACGCTGGGCGTCCCCGCTGCCGTAGCCGGCGATGTCCGTCGCCAGCAGCAGATATCTGCCGGTGTTTATCGGCTTTGTCGGCATTTGCTTTCTCCGGGAAGGAATTGCCGCTTAATTGATGAGGAGACTCTGGCATATGATCCAGCCGGACAAGACCTGCCCATACGTTTTCGAAGATCGTCCGTCAGCCCCCGCCATGTCCCCCCTGCGGCGGTTGGCCCAGTCGAGGGTGGAGTTCAATCCGGCCGTAAAGGTATTCGAAGGCCATTCGATGGGATAACGACGTTGCACACTTCCTCCGACAGGTCCACTCCCGCGAGGCCGATGGATCGCCTGGGAGAATCATTCACTTCTGGTTCGGATGTCGCAACTAGAATCCCATTTCTCCTTTACTGCCACAGCATCTTCAAGCGGGACAGTGGGCGCGATATCAGACAACACGCCTGAATACCGTGAATTACCGGCGTAATACATGCCAAAGTGGCACTGCGCCTTACCGCCTCGTGTGGCGGCGGGACGTCGGTCGAGGCGCGGCCGGCCGGGTGATCAGCCGGGTGCTACGGGGCAGCGGCGACGGCCGCCAGGCGGGGTGCGAGGCGCTCGGCCATGAGGCGGTAGCCGTCGGCGTTCGGGTGGAGGGCGTCGGGCAGCAGGAGGTGGGCGTCGCCGGGGCCGAGGACGCTCGGGCCGTCGATGAGGTGCAGCCGGGTCTCGCCGCACCGCTGCAACGTCCGTACGGCGTCCGCGACGGCGGTGCGGACGTCGTCGAGGGTCAGCCGCACCTGGTTGGCCAGCCGTTCGCGAGGCGGTGAGGTCATCGGCGAGATCACGGCGATCGGCACCCGTGGTTGCGCGTCGCGAATCGTCTGGATAAATCCTGATACCTGGCCAGTGAACGTCCGCAGGCTCATGCTCGCGAAACCATGGACGTTGCCCCCGAGGCACAGCGAGATCAGGTCCGCCGGCGTGCGCGCGATGGCCCTGGCCGCGACGGGATCGAGGTGGCACTCGCCGGCGAACCCGAGACAGGTCAGGTCCCAGTCGAGGCGCCGCGCGACCAGGGCGGGCCAGGTCTCGCTCGGTCCGGCCGCCGAGCGGCACTGCGTGATCGAGCTTCCGTACGTGACCCAGCGCGGCCCCTCGTCCCCAGGCGCGGTGGCGTACGTCGCGCCGTGCAGGACGAGAGGTCCCGTCCTGACCTCGCCGAACTGAGGCAGCCAGACCTCGACGACCTTGGCGCCGGGCGGCAGCACGACGCGGCTCGTCATCGCCCCCGCCGCCAGCGCCGTCCGCCGCCAGAGCATCCCGTCCACCGTGACGTCGAGCGACGTCACGTCGTCGGCCGCGGCGTAGGTGCGCAGTTCCAGCGCGGCCGCGTCGGTACGGACGACCGCGAGCACGCCGGCCGGCATCCGCGCCCGCGTGACCAGGACGGGCGCGTGGGCGGTGGCGATCCGGTCCGGCGGCAGCCGCCACGGCTGCCAGGCGCCGCCCTCCTCCGTCCAGGCCAGCGCGCCCCGCCAGACCGCCGCCCCGGCGCCGGGGGTGAGCCGGATCACCGACATGCGAGTCCGATCACTGCCATGCGAGTCACAGTCACTGCCATGCGAGTCACTGCCATGCAAGCCCGACGAGTTCCATCCGGATCCAGTGCTTCGGGAGCCCGATCAGCGCCGCGTGAGCCGGGGTCGGTGTCATGAGAGCCGGGTCAGACCTTGGGGCCGAGGACGACGTTGCGCCAGGCGGCTCCGTCGGAGAGCGCGAGGCCGCGCTTGCCGGTCTTCGGGTCGCGAACCATGACGATCCCCCCGGCCTGGCCGGCCGCGTCCGGCAGGGTGTCCGGGGTGTGCTCGGCCAGGACCACCTGGTGCGCGTAGACGTTCCGCATCCGCTGCGTGGCGCTGCCCAGATCTCGTGCGTTGTCGGCGGGCGGCATCAGCCCGGTGGCGTTGGCGGCCATGGACACCAGTTCGTTCGTGGACGTGGTCGAGCAGAGCAGCTCGGTCGCGGCCGATCCCGACTGGTTGACCGGCACCACCCGCACCCCGCCCTTGACGCCCGGGTTGGCGTTGCTGCCCTCCACGAGGAACGACCCGTACCGGTCCGTGCCCACCTTGACCGGCTCGGTCGAGGTGCTGACCACCTTCGCCGCCGCCCCCAGCGGCCCGGCCACCTCGATCCGGTTGAACCGGCCGGGGGTGGCCTGGACGAACGAGTCCGCCCCCAGAGGGCCCGCGACCAGCGGCACCTGCTCGGAGGCGTTGCCAATCACGTGGGAGGCGTGCAGCCCGCCGGTGGTCATGATCGGCGGCCGGTTCGCGGGATCGGCCGAGATGACGTTGCCGATGACGCTGAACGCGCTCGCCTTCCCGGCCACCGCGATGGCGGCGTTGTCGTTCCTGCCGGAGAGGTTCCAGTTGTCGAACGAGTTGTTGGCGATGGTGATCCTGCTGGCGTCGTTCTCGAAGCGGATCGGCGAGCCGTTGAGCCAGTTGAAGGTGTTCCCGCTGATGGTGACGTTGTGCGCCTTGACGCCGCTGGAGAACTGGATCGCGCGGGTGCCGTTGTTCTGCGGCGGTTCGAACCCGCCGAGTACGTTGTCGCCGATGGTCAGGTTGTGGCCCCCGCTGGTGATCTCGATGATCGCCCCGTTGTCCGCCTTCTCCACCACGTTGCCGCTGATGGTGGAGTTGGTGAGGCTGCCGATGAACAGGCGCCGGCCGATGTCGAGCAGGTTGCCCTGAATGATCATGCCGCGGAAGTCGCTGCTCTCGGCGCCCTGCGTGACGATGGCCTGGAACGGGCTGTGGAAGTGGTTGTTGGTGATGAGCCACTTGCGCAACCCGTACGGCGGGACATGGTCGGCTCCGCCTTCCACGCCGCTGGTGGGCCAGGCGAGGCTGACGCCGGTGGTACAGAGCGCGACGAGGTTGTGCGAGAAGTACAGCCCGCGGCCGACGTGTTCGACGGCGAGCTTGAACGACACGAACGTGCACTCCAGGATGGCGGCGTCGGTGTCGTCGGTGTTGACCTCACCGGCGAAGCGCAACGCCACGTTGCGTTCGGTCTTGGCGGGGGCGACGAAGGCCAGGCCGTAGATCGCGGCGAGCGAGCAACGTACGTCGATGCCCACGCCGTCGTGCGTCACCTGGATGATCGACGCGCGGTTCGTCATGGTGCTGTAACCGCGGAGCTGGATGCGGTTGAAGGACTCCCCGGCCACGTCGGGGATGACGATGGTCCTGGTGATCCGGTAGGTGCCAGGCGGGAAGACGACGATCCGGGTGGTCCGGGTCCGGGTGGCGAGGATGGCCTGCTCGATGGCGTCGGTGTCGTCGTGCTGCCCGTCGGCCAGCGCGCCGAACTGCTGGGGCGTGATGATGTCCGCCGGGTCCGCGTCTTCCGGGCCCGCGGCCGCCGCGGGTGCGGCTCCCCAGGTGGCGCCGGCCGCGGCGGCGCCGAGCGCCGCACCGCCGATCCGTAGGAGCGCTCGACGATCGGTCCACTCGGGCATGGCCGCTACCTCCGACTGCGCGGGTTGATACGTATTGATCGGGGATCGTACATACGGCCAATCCGGCTAACAAGAGCTAATAAATGCTGATAATCGGACGACATCTAGACATCTGACGGCAACATTCGTGAAATTTCCCCCTTGTGGTGAGCGCCGACAGGTGTCTAGAGTGCCCCGGAGTCGTTACGTATTAGTCAACTGGATCCCCATGCGCAAACGAGCGGGGCCACGACGCCCCACCCAAGTCGAGATCGCCCAGCGAGCCGGCGTCTCCCAGGCCACCGTCTCCCTCGTGCTCAGCGAGCGACCCGGCGTGCCGGTCGCCGAGGAGACCCGCCAGCGGGTGCGGCAGGCGATCGAGGAGCTCGGGTACGCCGTCAACCCCGCCGCCCGCGCGCTGCGCGGGATGAGCGTCAAGACCATCGGCCTCTACACGTTCGAGTCGGTCTTCCCCGTCGACCAGCGCGATTTCTACCACCCGTTCCTGGTCGGAGTGGAGGAGGAGGCGGCCAGGCTCGGATACGACCTGCTGCTGTTCACCTCGGCCAACACCGCTCATGGCGGGGTCTACGCCAGGGGGCGCAACGCGCTGCTGAAGGCCGACGGCTGCGTGCTGCTGGGCCGGCACATCTCGCGTGACGACCTGACGAACCTGGTCGACGAGGGCTTCCCCTTCGTCTTCATCGGCCGGCGCGACATCGAGGGCACCGAGCTGTCCTACGTCGCCCCCGACTACGTCGCCCCGACCGCGGCTCTCGTGGAGGAGCTGGCCGCGCTCGGCCACCGGCGGATCCTGCTCCTGCGGCAGAGCGACGGCGCCGAGCCGGGCGACGACCGTGAGCTCGGCCTGCGGCGCGGCGCCGAGGCCGCGGGCCTGAGCCAGGACGACCTCCTGGTGGAATACTCCTCCGGCGCCGCGGACCTCGGCACCGACCGGGTCACCGGATGGGTGGACGATGGCGTCACGGCGGTCCTCGTCGAGCCCTCAGAGGACAACGCCAGCGGCCTCGCCCTGGCCGCGGCCGCCGAGGCCGCCGGCGTGCGGATCCCCGATCGGCTGTCGGTCGCCTTCCTGGGCTCCGCCCCGCCGCCGACCGCGACCAGGATCTGGACCTCGTTCGAGATCCCCCGGATCGAGATCGGCCGGGCGGCCGTGCAGCTGCTGGTCACCCTGCTGGAAGACGCGGAGCGGTCGCCGCTGCAGCTCGTGGTGCCGTGCACGGACGTACGCGGCAACTCGATCAGCCGGGTGGTGCGGCGATGACCCGATACGCGCTGCGCACGGCGGCGACCGGCGTCCTGATCATCTTCGGCGCCGCCACGCTGGTGTTCTTCATCATGCGGATCGCCCCGGGTGACCAGGCGCTGGTGCTGCTCGGACCGGACGCCACGGGCGCCGAAGTGGCCGCCGCCAGGACCAGGCTCGGGCTCGACCAGCCGTTGCCGGTGCAGTACTGGCACTACCTGACCCAGCTCGCCACGCTCGACTTCGGTGACTCCTACCGCTTCGGCCGGCCGGCGTTCGAGCTGGTGCTGTCCCGGGTGCCCGCCTCGGTGGAGCTCACGCTGGTGGCCACCCTCATGGCGATGAAGGGCGTCGTCCTCGGCGCCCTGGCCGGGGCCTACCGGGGCCGGTGGATCGACCGCGGGATCTCCGGTCTCGCCCTGTTCCTCTACTCGATGCCGCCGTTCTGGATCGGGATCATGCTGATCCTGGTGATGGCGTTGCAGTTGCGGCTGCTGCCCAGCGCCGGCACCGGGACGCCGGCCCACATCGTGCTCCCCGCGCTCACGCTCGCCGCCCCGTTCACCGCGCTGCTCACCCGGATCACCCGGAGCAGCGTGGCCGACACCATGGCGGAGACTTACGTGCAGCGCTCGTACGCCAAGGGGCTCAGCACCCGCGAGGTGGTGACGGGACACGTGGTGCGCAACGCGGCGACGCCGGTGGTGACCGTCGGTGCGCTGCACGTGAGCACGCTGCTGGGCGGCGCGGTGATCGTGGAGACAGTCTTCACCTGGCCGGGCCTCGGCTCGTTGCTGGTGACGGCGGTGGCCAACAGGGACTACTCGATCGTGCAGGCGGCCGTGCTGCTCATCGCGGTCATCGTGGTCTGCTGCAACGTCGCGGCCGACCTGATCGCCGCCCGGCTCGATCCGCGGGTACGGCTGGGGGCGAGGGCATGAGCGCGATCACCGTACGGCCCAGGTTGTGGCCCGTCCGCCTGCGGTCAACGCCCGCCGTCGCCGCGGTCGCCACCGTCGTGCTCGCCTGTTACGTGCTCGTCGGGCTGATCGGCCCGCTGCTGATCGCGTACGACCCGGTGGCGACCAGCGTGGCGGACCGGCTGCTGCCGATCGGGGCGACCAGGGCGGACGGCACGCTCGCCCTGCTGGGCACCGACGGAGCCGGCCGGGACATGCTCGGCCAGCTCGTCTACGGCGCCAGGACGTCGATCATCATCGGGATCTCCGTGGTGGCCGCCTGCCTGGCGGTGGGGCTGGCCTTCGGCACGCTCGCCGGTTACCTGGCGGGCTGGACCGACATCGCGATCTCCCGGCTGATCGACATCCTGATGGCCTTCCCCGGCATCCTGCTGGCGATCGTCATCGCCGGCCTCTTCCAGCGCAGCATGCTGGTCGTGGTGCTGTCGCTCTCGGTGGCCGGCTGGGTCGGCTTCGCCCGGTTGACCCGCGGCGTCACCCTCTCGTTGCGCGAGCGGCCGTGGGTCGACGCCGCGCGGCTGATCGGGGTGCCCACCCCGATCGTGATCGTCCGGCACATCATCCCGTTCGTGATCGGTCCTGTGACGGCGCTGGCGACCACGGAGTTCGCCGGCGCGGTGCTGTCGGAGGCCGGTCTCAGCTTCCTCGGTCTCGGCCTGCCCTCGGCCACGGTCTCCTGGGGCCAGGTCATCGCGAACGGCAAGGACTATCTCGACACCGCCTGGTGGATCTCAGCGCTACCGGGGCTGGCGCTGACCGGCCTCGTGGTGAGCACGGGCCTGCTCGGCGACCACCTCACCCAGCGTCTCGGCACGAGCCGCTGACAGCACAGCCAAGGTCAGGAGGAATTCCATGAGGCCCGTTCGGCTTCGTCGGGCGGCGGCACTCGCCGCCGCGGCATTTTCCATCGTGGGGCTGGTCGCCTGCAGCACCACCACCGGCGGCGGCTCGTCCGCCGGCGGTGACGCGCCGCAGGAACTGGCCGTCGCCGTCTGGACCCCGATCGAGAACCTGGATCCGCACGGCGCGTCCGGGATGGACAACGGCACCCAGGTCGCCGCCAAGGCGATCTTCAGCCCGCTGGTCAGGACGTCGGGGAAGGGCAAGTTCGACGGCGTGCTGGCCGAGTCGTGGGAGGCCGACGACGACGCCACGGAGTGGACCTTCAAGCTGCGCGACGGCGTCAAGTTCTCCGACGGCACCCCGGTCACCGCCGCCGACGTCGTCGCCTCCTTCGAGCGGGTGCTGGAGCTCAAGGGCGCGATGGCCAGTAACTACGCCGGTCACAAGGCCGAGGAGGGCGACGCGGGCACGGTCGTCATCACCTCCAAGGATCCCGACCCGGCGCTGCTGGGCAAGCTGATCACCTTCTACGTCACTCCGAAGGCGCACCTGAACGACGGCTGGACCAAGCCGGTCGGCTCGGGCCCGTTCGTCGTGCAGCAGTTCACGCCGGGCCAGAGCCTGGTGCTCGCCCCCAACCCCGGCTACTGGGGCGGCAAGCCGGCGCTGAACCGCCTGGAGCTGCGCAGCATCGGCGAGATGGCAGCGCGGATGACCGCGCTGAAGACCGGCGAGGTCGCCATGACGTGGGCAGTCCCCGACGACCAGTTGCCGGGCCTGAAGAGCAACCCGGACCTGGTGGTGGAGAAGGACTCGGGCAGCGGCGTCATCACCATGTGGATGAACGGCTCCGTCAAAGGGCTGAAGGAGGCCGCCGTCCGGCGCGCGCTGTGGCAGGCGGTCGACTTCCCCACCATCATCAAGTCGCTGTTCCCCGAGACCGGCTCGGTGGCGGACTCGGTGGTGACGCCCAGCGTGCTCGGCTACGCGCAGCAGACCCCGGTCAAGTACGACCCGGCCGCGGCCAAGAAGGCGCTCGACGACGCCGGCTGGGACTACGGGCAGACGATCCGGATGCAGTTCTCCCAGCCCCAGTTCCAGCAGTTCGCCGACGCCGTGGCGAGCGACCTGGCCAAGGTCGGGGTCAAGGCGGAGCCGACCCAGAAGGAGCCGGCCGTCTTCCTCCAGGACCTGCTGGCGCTCAAGTGGGACCTGAACATCCAGCAGCTCGGCACCGCGGGCTTCGACGCGGCGACCAACCTCGGCCGGCTCTACACCTGCGCCGCCAAGCGCACGGGCTACTGCAACCCCGACCTCGACAAGGTGCTCGCCCAGGCCGGCTCCACCAGCGACAACGCCAAGCGGCAGGAGCTGTACGGGCAGGCCAACAAGATCATCTGGGATGACGCGGTCGGCATGTACCCCATGTTCGTGCGCAACGCGTTCGTCCGGAACAAGTCCGTGCGGGGCCTGGTCATCCCGCCGGACCTGACGCCGGACTTCTCCACGGTCAAGATCGGCAATGGTGGCTCATGAGCCCGTCGTCGAACATGACGGACCCGGCGCCGGTCGGCAGCGGCGCGGAGGCGGCGCCGCTGCTCCGCGTCGAGCACCTGTCGATCGACCTGCCGGGTCCGGCCGGCCCGGTCCGCGTGGTGGACGACGTCTCGTTCACCGTGGCCGCGGGCCGGACCACCGGGCTGATCGGCGAGTCGGGCAGCGGCAAGACGATGACCGCGACGGCGATCATCGGCCTGCTGCCGCCCGGCGCGGCGGTCTCAGGGCGGATGATGTGGCACGGCGAGGACCTGGTCACCATGGCCGAGCAGGACCGGCGGCGGCTGCGCGGGCGCGGCATCGGGATGATCTTCCAGGATCCCCAGGCCGCGCTGGACCCGACGCAGACGATCGGCCGGCAGGTCGGCGAGATCCTGCGGCGCGGCGGGATGCCCGCCAAGGAGGTCCGCAGGACCGTGATCGATCTGCTCGACCGGGTGGGGATCCCCGAACCGGAGACGCGGCACGCCCAGTATCCGCACCAGTACTCGGGCGGGCTGCGGCAGCGGGCCATGGTCGCGACGGCGCTGGCCGGCTCGCCCGAGCTCATCCTGGCCGACGAGCCGACGACCGCGCTCGACGTCACCGTCCAGGCTCGCATCCTCGCCCTGCTGCGGCGCGTCCGCGACGAGGAGGGCATGGCCATGCTGCTGGTCAGCCACGACCTGCGGGTGATGGCCCACGTGGCGGACGAGGTCGTCGTCATGTACGCCGGCCGGATCTGCGAGATCGGCAGCGGCCGGGAGGTGCTCAACAGCCCGGCGCACCCGTACACGCGGGCGCTCGTCGTGAGCGTCCCGGCCGTCCGCAGCAAGACGGCCATCGCCGAACCGCTGCCCGGCAGCCCCGCGAGCCCGGCGGAACGCCCGAGCGGCTGCCCGTTCCACCCGAGGTGTGCCAAGGCCCAGGAGCGGTGCGCGAGCGAGGTGCCCAGGATGCGCCAGGTCGCCGCGGGCCGGCAGGTCGCCTGTCACTTCCCGGAGGAGACGTGAGCGCATCGCCCCTGGTCGAGGTCAGCGACCTCGTGGTCAACTTCCACACCCGCAGGGAGCGCAGGGCCGGCAAGCCGAACGCCGTGGACGGCGTCTCCTTCGCCCTGCGGCCTGACGAGACCCTGGCGATCGTCGGGGAGTCGGGCTCGGGGAAGACCACGGTCGCCCGCTGCGTCGTCGGGCTGCAGGCCCCCCAGGACGGCGTGATCCGGTTCGACGGGGCCGCGATCGGCCCGGTGTCGAAGCGGTCGCCGGCCACCCGGCGGGCGATCCAGATGGTCTTCCAGGATCCCGCGGCCTCGCTCAACCCCAGGATGACCGTCAGGTCGATCATCTCCGAGACCTGGCGGACCCACCCGTCGGTCGCGCCCGAGGGCCGGACCTGGGAGGCCGCGATCGACGAACTCCTCGGGGACGTCGGCCTGGATCCCGGCGTCGCCGACCGGCGCGCCGCGGCCCTGTCGGGCGGGCAGTGCCAGCGGGTCAGCATCGCCCGCGCGCTCGCCCTGCGGCCCCGGCTGCTGGTCTGCGACGAGGCCGTCTCCGCGCTCGACGTGTCGGTGCAGTCGCAGATCCTGCGGCTGCTGGCCGGCCTGCGCGCGGCCCGCGGGCTGGCCATCCTCTTCATCACCCACGACCTCGGCGTGGTCAGGCAGATCGCCGACCGGGTGGCGGTCATGCACCGCGGCAGCCTGGTCGAGACCGCGACGGCCGACGACCTGTTCGAGCGGCCCGGCCATCCGTACACGAAGACACTGCTCGAAGCCGCCCTCGACCTAGAGGGCGCCTGAAACACACATGCGATCAGGGGGAACACGGTGCAATCGCGGATCAGTGACGCGGACCTTGCCATCATCGGCGGCGGCGTCGGTGGAGTCGCCGCCGCGCTGGCGGCGCTCCGGCACGGGCTGCGGGTGGTGCTGACCGAGGAAGGCGACCGGATCGGCGGGCAGTTCACCAGCCAGGGGGTGCCCCCTGACGAGCACAGGTGGATCGAGCAGTTCGGCTGCACCGCCTCCTACCGCCGCTACCGGAACGCGGTCCGCGATTACTACCGGACCTGGTACCCCCTCACGGTGGCGGCCAGGAACGAGCCCTACCTGAATCCCGGGCTGGGCCGGGTCGGCGCGCTGTGCCACGAGCCCCGGGTCAGCGGGGCGGTGCTGCGCGCGCTGGTCGACCCCTACCTGAGCAGCGGCCGGCTGCGCATCCTGCTCAACGCGCGGCCGGTGGCCGCCGAGACCGACGGCGACCGGGTCACCGGCGTGACGGTGCGGCGCGCGGACGACGTCCTGGTGCATCTCGTGGCTCCGTACTATCTGGACGCCACCGAGCTCGGCGACCTGCTGCCGCTGGCGGGCGTGGAACACGTGACCGGGTTCGAGTCCCGGCACGAGACGGGGGAGCCGAGCGCGCCCGAGGTGGCGCAGCCCGGCAACATGCAGGCGTTCTCCTGGGTGTTCGCGATCGACCACCGGGAGGGTGAGAACCACGTCATCGACCGGCCGGCCGACTACGACCACTGGCGCGCCTACCGCCCGGACTACTGGCCGGGCACGCAGATCGGGCTGACCGCGCCGGACCCGCGCACGCGGGAGCCGCTGACGCGCACCTTCACCCCCAACCTCACGTCCGGGCCCGTGCTCGCCGACCAGAGCCAGGACCCCGGGGACCGGGAGCTGTGGGAGTTCCGCCGGGCCGTCGCCCGCGAGCTGTACGAGCCCGGCTTCGTGACCAGTGACGTGACCCTGGTGAACTGGCCCATGATCGACTACGTGGAGGGGCCGATCATCGGGGTGAGCGAGGAGGACAAGGCCCGCCATCTCGCCGGCGCGCGGGAGCTGTCGGAAAGCATGCTCTACTGGCTGCAGACCGAGGCTCCCCGGCCGGACGGCGGACGTGGCTGGCCGGGCCTGCGGCTGCGGCCGGACGTCATGGACACGCCCGACGGCTTCGCCGCCGCGCCGTACATCCGCGAGTCCCGGCGGATCAGGGCCGAGTACACGGTGGTCGAACAGGACGTCTCCCTCGCCGTACGCGGTGACGCCGGCGCGGCTCCGTACGACGACACGGTCGGGATCGGCATGTACCGGATCGACCTGCACCCCTCGACGGGCGGAGACAACTACATCGACGTCCCCAGCAGCCCGTTCCAGATCCCGCTCGGGGCACTCCTGCCCGTACGCGTGCGCAACCTGCTGCCGGCCGGGAAGAACATCGGCAGCACGCACATCACCAACGGCTGCTACCGGCTGCATCCGGTCGAGTGGAACATCGGGGAGGCCGCCGCCTCGCTGGTGGCCTACTGCCTGGGGGAGACGGTGGAGCCGCACGACGTCCGGCGCAAGGACGGGCACCTGCGGGCGTTCCAGAGCGCGTTGAAGGCCGACGGCGTCGAGCTCGCCTGGCCGGAGATCAGGGGGTACTGATGATCGTCTCCGATGTGATCGTTCCCGCCGTGACCCCGATCGGGGCGGACGGCCGTCCTGACCTCGCGGCCGGCACCCGCTACTTCGGCGCGCTCGCCGCCGCGGGCGTCGAGAAGATCATGCTGCTGGGCACCAACGGTGAAGGGCCGCTGCACCAGACGACCGAGGTCGGCCTGTTCCTGCGCGATGCCGTCGCCCACTGGCGCGGACTCGTTCCCGGCGGCGTCGTCATCGTCAACGTCTCCGCCGCCGGCACCCGCGAATCGCTCGCGCGGGCCGAGCTCGCCGCCGAGGCCGGCTGTGACGCGGTCGCCCTCAGCCCGCCCTGTTACTTCCGCCATGACGAGCGCGACATCGTCGAGCACTACCGGGCGAGCCGGGCGGCGGCCGTGCCGGTGATCGCGTACAACATCCCCCGGTACGCGCCGCCGTTCTCGGCGGGCCCGATCGCGGCCGTCGGCGACATGGAGCACGTCGTGGGCATCAAGGACAGCTCAGGCGATCCGGACATCCTGCGCCTGTGGCTCGACGTCAAGCGCGATCGGCCGGACTTCGGGGTGAACCAGGGAGCCGAAGGCGCGCTGCTCGACGCGCTGGCCGCCGGCGCCGACGGGATCACGCCGGGCATCGCCAACCTCGCCCCGCGCGTCGCCCTGGAGCTGGTCGCCGCGTACCGGGCCGGCGACCTGGAGCGGGCCGCCCTGGCCCAGAAACGGATCGACCGGCTGCTCCCCGTGCACCGGATTCGCCCCGGAGTCCCGGTCGTCAAGGCGGCACTGGCCCTGCGCGGTCTGTGCTCGGCCGCGGTCGCACCGCCGCTGCGGACGCTGAACGACGGCGAGCTGACGGCGCTGCGCGACTTCCTGGCGGGATTCGAGCCGGAACTGATCGGAGGCGCCGATGACTGACGCCGAGTGGTGGCGCCGCGCGGTCATCTACCAGATCTACATCCGCTCCTTCGCCGACGGCGACGGTGACGGGATCGGCGACATCGCCGGGATCCGCGGCCACCTGGGATATCTGGCCGGGCTCGGCGTGGACGCCCTGTGGATCACGCCCTGGTACGAGTCGCCGAACAACGACGGCGGCTACGACGTCTCCGACTACCGGGCCATCGCCCCCGAGTACGGCGACGTACGCGCGGCCGAGCAGCTGATCGCCGAGGCGCACCGGCACGGCCTGCGGGTGATCCTCGACATCGTGCCCAACCACACCTCCACCGAGCACTTCTGGTTCCAGGCCGCGCTCGCCGCCCCGCCGGGCTCCCCGGAACGCGCCAGATACCACTTCGCGGACGGCTCCGCAGACGGGGTCAGGCCCAACGACTGGCGCAGCACGTTCGGCGGCCCGGCCTGGACCCGGGTGCCCGACGGGCAGTGGTATCTGCACCTGTTCGACCCCACCCAGGCCGACCTCAACTGGTCGAACCCCGAGGTCCGGGCGGAGTTCCTGGACCTGCTGCGCTTCTGGTTCGACCGGGGCGTGGACGGGTTTCGCATCGACGTGGCCACCGGCCTGGTCAAGCACCCCGGCTATCCCGATCTGGGCTACCGGGAAGAGGACCTGCTCGTCCTGACCGACGTGCCGGACCATCCGCACCGCGACCGCGACGAGGTGCACGAGATCTACCGGGACTGGCGCGCGGTGGCCGACGCCTACGACCCGCCGCGGATCTTCGTGGCCGAGGCGTGGGTGGCCGATCCGGAACGGCTGGCCAGGTATGTGGCTCCGGCCCAGCTCCACACCGCGTTCAACTTCCCGTTCCTGCAGTCCGCGTGGGACGCCGGCGACCTGTTCAAGGTGATCGACGCCACCCTCGCCACGATGTCGCTCTCCGGCGCGCCGCCCACCTGGGTGCTGTCCAACCACGACGTCGAACGCACGGTGACCCGGTACGGCCGCGCCGACACCCGCAAGCACCAGGGGAAGTCCGGCCACGAGCTGGGCCCGGTGGACGAGGACCTGGGCCGCCGCCGGGCCAGGGCCGCGCTGCTGCTGATGCTGGCGCTGCCCGGCGTCGCGTACCTCTACCAGGGCGAGGAGCTGGGCCTGCCCGACTACCTGGACATCCCCGACGACCGGCTCCGCGACCCGATCTGGACGCGGTCCGGCGGGCGGCGCCGGGGCCGAGACGGTTGCCGGATCCCGCTGCCCTGGACGCCGGAGCCGGGCGGCGCCGGATTCGGCGCCGCGGACCCGTGGCTGCCGCAGCCTCCCGGCTGGGGGCGGCTCTCGGCGACCGTCCAGATCGACGACCCGGACTCCACCTACAACCTCGTGGCGCGGGCGCTGCGGATCCGGCGGGAGCTGGATCTCCCGCAGGAGCTCGAATGGGCCGGCTGGGGCGCCTCCGTGCTGCGTTTCCGGCGCGGGCCGGGCTTCGAGTGCGTGGTCAACTTCGGCTCCGCCGAGGTGTCGCCGCCCGAGGGTGCGGTGACCCTGCTGCGCAGCGACACCCGCGCCTCGGGCGACCCGCTCGGCGCGGACACGGCCGCCTGGCTGCGGACGCGGGACGACCGTACGACATGAGAACGCCCGACACGAGCCCGGCCATGAGACCGCGCACCATGAAACCGCCCAACATCGTGCTGATCCTCGCCGACGACCTGGGCTACTCCGACCTCGGCTGTTACGGCGGCGAGATCCGCACGCCGAACCTCGACCGGCTCGGGCGCTCAGGGGTGCGGCTGACCCAGTTCGCCAACACGGCTCGGTGCAGCCCGTCGCGCGCCTCCCTGCTGACCGGGCTGCACCCGCATCAGACCGGCATCGGCGTGCTGGCCGGCAACGGCACACCAGGAGGGTATCCGGGCAGCCTCGACGACCGCTGCGTCACCGTGGCCGAGGTGCTCGCCGACGCCGGGTACGCCACCGGCATGTCGGGCAAATGGCACCTGAGCGGCCCCCTGTGGGAGCCGCACGAATCCTGGCCCACCCGGCGCGGATTCGCCGACTTCTTCGGCACGCTCAGCGGCTGCGGCAGCTACTACGATCCGGCGACCCTGTTCCGGGGCGAGACGGACGCGAGCGCCGAGACTCGCGACCCCGACTTCTTCTACACCGACGCGATCACCGAGCACGCGGTGGAGTTCATCCGCGGGCAGGCCGCCGCCGCTCGCCCGTTCCTCTCCTACGTCGCCTACACCGCGCCGCACTGGCCGCTGCACGCGCCCGAGGAGGACGTCGCCGGGTACGACGGCGTCTACGCCGCGGGCTGGGACGAGCTGCGCGCCCGCCGGCTCGACCGGCTGCGCGCGGAAGGGCTGCTCGGGGTCGAGTCGGCGCTGTCCGGGCGCGATCCGGCGCAGCCGCCCTGGACGGCGGTGCCGGACCAGGCGTGGGAGGCGCGCCGCATGCAGGTGTACGCGGCCCAGGTGGAGCGCATGGACCGGGGCGTCGGCCGGATCCTCGACCAGCTCGCGGCCTCCGGCGTTCTGGACGACACCCTGGTGGTGTTCCTCTCGGACAACGGCGGCTGCGCCGAGATCCTGCCGCTCGGCGACCCCGAGGAGTTCCGCGCCAAACGGCACATCGTGCCCGCGCGCACCCGCGACGGCGGCGAAATGCGCGTCGGCAACCTCTTTGACGTCGATCCAGGCCCGGAGCACACCTACGCGAGCTACGGTCCCGCGTGGGCCAACCTGTCCAACACCCCGTTCCGCTTCTACAAGCGGTGGGTCCACGAGGGCGGGATCGCGACCCCGTTCATCGTGCACTGGCCGGCCGGCGACCTGGCCGGGGGCCGGATCGTCCGGACGCCGTTCCAGCTCACCGACGTGCTGCCCACCCTGCTCGACATCGCCGGCGTCGAGTATCCGGCGCGACGCCGGGGGCGGGCGGTGCCGCCCGCCGAGGGGCGTTCCATGCTGCCCGCCCTGCGCGGGGCGCCGATCCCCGACGCGTGGCTGTTCTGGGAGCACCTGGGCAACGCCGCGATCCGCCGGGGGCGGTGGAAGCTGGTCCGCGAGCACGCCGCGCCATGGGAGCTCTACGACCTGGACGCCGACCGCTCCGAGCTGACCGACCTCTCCGAGCGGCACCCCGGCCTCGTCAGCGAGCTGGCCGGCGCGTACCGGCGGTGGGCGGATCGGGTCGGCGTCCTGGCGAGGTCATGAACGGGTCAGCTGCGGTAACCGGGGGTGAATTCGACCGGCAGTGACTCCAGGCTGCGCATCTGGATGGACGAGCGCCACTCCAGCGACGACTGCGGCACCGCGAGCACCACGTCGGGCAGCCGGTCGAGCAGGGTCTCCACCGCGATGTGCGCGATGATCTCGGCGATCTCCGGCGCGGGATGCGGGCAGCCGTGCGCGCCGTACCCGAACGACATGTGCGCGTGGTTGCCCACGGAGCCCTCGTGGAAGTCGGGGCGCACCTTCGGGTCGAGGTTGGCCGCGGCCAGGCCGGAGACGAGCAGGTCGCCGGCCTTGATGCGGCGGCCCCCGACCTGGGTGTCCATGATCGGCCAGCGGCCGATGGCGATCTGTCCGGGGGCCTCCTTCCACAGCACCTCGTTCAGCGCCTGGCCGACGCTGCGCCGCCCGCCCGAGAGCGTCATGGCGAAGCGGTCGTCGGTCAGCATGAGCTGCAGGGTGTTGCCGATCCACGTGGCCGTCGGGTCGTGGCCCGCGGTCATGGTCAGCAGCAGGTCCTGGATGAGCTCCTCGTCGGTGAGGTTCGCCGGGTGGGCCAGCAGCCGGGAGGGCAGGTCGGGGCCGGGGTGGTCGCGCTTCAGTTCGAGCAGTTTGGCCATGATGGCCTGAACCCGGCCGTAGGCCTCCATGGCGGCCGGGCCGCCGTTCAGCGTCGTGGCGACCTCGCCGACCAGGGCGCGGGTGTCGGAGTCCGGCAGGCCCAGCATGGAGCCGAGCACGAGCAGCGGGATCGGGTTGGCGTACTGCGCCATCAGGTCGGCCCGGCCCGAGCCGATGAACGTGTTGATCAGCCCCTCGGTGACCCGCTCGCAGTTGGCGCGCAGCTCGAACTGGTCGGCCGCGGCCAGCGCCTCGCTGACCGCGCCCGCCCGGCGCTCGTGGGCCTCGCCGATCTCGAACAACATCGACGGCTGGTAGCCGACGTACGCCATCAGCGGCCAGTCGGGCGGGATGTTGTCCCACTGGTTCCAGTAGCGGGAGTCACGGACGAACAGCTTCGGGTTGCTGAGCACGTACCGCAGCTCGCGGTAGCCGAGCACCAGCCAGCCCGGGACGTCGCCCTCCAGCAGGATCGGCACCACGGGCCCGTGCCGGCGCATCTCGTCGAAGGCGGCGGCCGGGTTCTGGTGGTAGGCCCGGCCGTACATGGGGAAGGCGCCCTCGAACGCGTTCTGGTCCGGCCCTTCCGCTGGGTTGGCGAACCAGGAGGATTGCGTGAAGTCAGTCATGAGGTCACCTACCGGGCGGAAGACAGAGCGTAGAGATGGTTGACGAGCGTGATCAGCACGGACTTGCTGGAGTCGCGCTGCCGCGCGTCACACGAGACCAGCGGCACGTCCGGGGACAGGTCGAGCGCCTCGCGGATCTGGTCGAGGGTGTGCGTGCTCTCGCCGAACTGGTTGTGCGCCACGACGAACGGCATGCGGTGGTGTTCGAGCCGGTCGATGGCGTACCAGGAGTCGGCCAGGCGCCGCGTGTCCACCAGGACCACGGCGCCGAGCGTGCCGGTGAACAGGCGGTCCCACAGGAACCAGAAGCGCTCCTGGCCGGGCGCGCCGAAGAGGTAGAGCACCATCTCCGGGTTGAGGCTGATCCGGCCGAAGTCGAACGCGACCGTGGTGGTGGACTTCCACTCCACGCCGCGCGGGTCGTCGATCTCCGCGCCGGCCCTGGTCAGGGTCTCCTCGGTGCTCAGCGGGCGGATCTCGCTGACCGATCTGACCAGGGTGGTCTTTCCCACGCCGAACCCGCCGACGATGACGATCTTGAGTCCGGTGGTCGCGGAACTGGCCAGTGGAGTTCGCGCGGCCGCATCAGAGATTTTCGAGTCCAACGAGCACCTGTCTGAGAACGTCGGGGTCGGGCAGACGCGACTCGGCCGGCGCCGGACGCGGGTTCCTGGCGGTGATGCGTCCCATGTCGAGCAGGTCGCAGAGCAGGATGCGGACCACGCTGACCGGCAGCCGCAGCTCGGACGCGATCTCCACGACCGCCGTCGGACTCGTGCACATCCGCAGGATCCGGACATGCTCGGACTGCATGCCTGGAGTGGGGTCGCACTCGCTCACGATGAGCGTGACCAGGTCGAGGCCGTCGTCGGCCACGTTGCTGCGCCCGCCGGTCACCATGTAGAGGCGGTCCGGGTTCTCGTCCTCCAGGCGCGGGGCCATCAGCTTCGGCTGCTCGTCTGTGGCGCACGAGGTGGCGCGGTCAGGTGTTCGCCGATCTGCTCCACCAGCTCGTTCATGTTGTGGCCGATGACGCCGGGGTCGGCCTCGTCGCCGGCCACCACGGCGAGGTGCGCGCCCTCTCCGGCCTCCACGATGAACAGTAAGCCGCCGTGGAACTCGGTCATCGACTGGCGCAGGCCGCCGGTGCCGTCGCCGAACTCGATCGAGGCGCCGTACGACAGGCTCTGGATCCCGGAGGCGATCGCGGCGAGCTGGTCGGCGCGGTCCACGGACAGCGCGGCGGTGTGGGAGAGCCGCAGGCCGTCTCTCGACAGCACCACGGCGTACCTGGCCTGCGGAGTCCTCTCCAGGAGGTTCTCAAGCAGCCAGGCGAGTTCCTGGTCCGAAGTTCTCATCGAGTCTCTTCCTCACCCATCTGTCGTGCTTCGCTCGCCTGACTCTGCCGTGCCTTGCCGGCCTGGTGGAAGGCGCTGAACTTGCTGCCGGCGTCCGACGGCGCCCGCCGCGGCTCCTGCGCGGGAGCCGGGCGGGAGGGTGTCTGCGCGGACGAGGCGGCCGCGAACGTCTGCCCGCGGCGGCGGCGCGGCAGGCCGTGCAGCTCCCCGTCCGGCTCGGGGGACACCTGCGCGGGGACCTCCTGCCTGGCGGTGACCTGCTTGGCCGTGACCTGCGTGGCCCCGGCGGGCCGTGCCTGCGCCGGCACCGGGGCCGGCACGTTCTGGCTGATGAGCTGCTGCGGGATCATGACCACCAGCCCGGTGCCGCCACGGGAGGACGGGCGGAAGGAGACGGTGAGCCCGTGCTTGCGGGCCAGGCAGCCGACGACCGCGAGGCCGAGCCGCGAGCCGGACAGCGTGGTGAAGTCCAGCGGTTCGGCCGAGACGGCCCGCTCCGCCCTGGCCAGCGCGGACGGGCTCATCACCAGGCCGCAGTCCTCGATCGTGACCACGATGCCCGCGGTGACCTCCTCCACGTAGACGTGGACCTCTTCGGTCGGCGGGGAGAAGCTGGTGGCGTTGTCCATCAACTCGGCGAGCGCGTGCATGACGCCCTCGGCGGAGTGCCCCGCGATGGCGAACGTGCTGGTGGAGTGGACCCGGACCCGCTGGTAGGCGCTGATCCGGCCGATCGCCCCGCGCAGGATGCTCTCCATCACGATCGGCTTGGTCCAGCGCCGGCCCGAACGCGCCCCGGTCAGGACCGCGATGCTGTCGGCGAGCCGTCCCGCCTGGGCGGTCGTGTGGTCCAGCTTCAGCAGGTCGCCGAGCGTGATCTGGTCGTGCCGGTCCTCCATCTCGCGCAGGTCGGCCAGCATGCTGGTGGCAAGGGCCTGCACCCGGCCGGCGGCGCTGGCGCAGGCGGAGGTCGTGGCGGCGCGGACGCGTCCCTCCCTGCTCACCTCGCTGACGAACGAGCGCAGGATCTGCTGCTGCGCCTTGTTCGCCGGACGGTGGATCCTGGCGAGGACGGACTCGGCCGACATCCCCGTGCGGATGAGCTGTACCGTCTCGGGGAGCGTCTCGGCGGCGAGTCTGGTGAGCTCGGCGTCGCCGAGGGCCATCCTGCCTCTGAGCTGCTGGATCTGCCGTCTGTTCGAGGCCGCGAACGTGATCGCGGCGCAGACCAGGACGGCCGCGACGCCGAGGGCCCAGGCCAGGTGGCCGCGCGAGGAGGTCGGGGCGGTGAGGACCGCCGTCAGCGACGCGGCCCCCATGACGGCGGCGCTGATCGCCAGAACGACCAGGGGATCACCCAGCCGCGGATGTGCCGCGCGATGGCGAGTACGTACCGATGCTGACATCTTGAGTTCCTCGTCGGCGAGTGGATCACGGTCACCGCGAACCCGACGGGGCCGAACGCGTAGCGACGACCGGTTCCCGACCTCCATGATCGCGGGGCGAGTGACTTGGGATCTTACGACATTTCACTCCATGTGGTCATCAGGTTGCAGATTTTCTCGACATATTGATCAACGCGAAGTACGGTGCCCCTTTCTGTCCTTCGGAACAATCTTGGAGTCGCTCGCAAATGGCAGGTTCTCTCCTTGACGGCAGAGCGGCACTGATCACGGGCGCGGCGTCGGGCATCGGCGCCGCGACGGCTCTGGTCTTCGCGCGGCACGGGGCCAGGGTCGTGGTCGCCGACATCAACGAGGAAGGCGGCAGGCGTACGGTCGCCGAGGTCGAGGCGATCGGTGGCGAGGCCGCCTTCGTCCGGGCGGACGTACGGAGCTCCGACGCCGTCAGGGACATGGTCGCCTTCACCGTGGAGCGCTTCGGCCGCCTGGACTGCGCGGTCAACAACGCCGGCGTGGACACCGCGGGCGACGGCCGGTTCCACGAGGTGAGCGAGGAGTCCTTCGACGCCTCGTTCGAGGTCAACCTCAAGGGCGTCTGGTGGTGCATGAAGCACGAGCTGGCCCAGATGGTGGCGCAGGGGTCGGGCTCCATCGTCAACGTGGCCTCGGTGGCCGGGCTGGTGGGCATCGAGGCGCCGTTCGTGTCGCCGTACATCGCGGCCAAGCACGGCGTCGTGGGGCTGACCAAGGCGGCCGCCCTGGAGTACGCCACCTCGGGCATCAGGGTGAACGCCGTGTGCCCTGGCGCGGTGCGTACACAGATGGTGGACGACCTGATCGAGCAGGGCATCATGACGCTGGAGCAGACGGCGGCCTACCATCCGGTCGGCCGCTACGCGAACCCGCCGGAGATCGGCGAGGCGATCGCCTGGCTCAGCTCCGACGCCGCCTCCTTCGTGACCGGCCTGCCGATGGCGGTGGACGGTGCCATGACGGCCCGCTGAATCGGTCGGGGGCGGTGATTTCTCCGCTCGCCGCCCCTTCGGCGCGAAGGATTTCCTTGCGTGCGACATTTCCGAATAACACCCCGAAAAGGGATTTTAGGCTTGTAATACTCTGTTTTCCGGCAAAGAGAGACCAGTCACATGGTGGGCTCCCAAGGCGACATCAAGCCGACGACACCGCTAGGGTGGCCGCGATCACCGGAAAGGATCACTCCATGCTGCGCATCGTTCGGCGTTCCGTCCTCACCAGCGCGCTCGCGATGGGGGTCGCTCTGGCCGCCATCGGGCTCGCTCCCGCCTCCGCCTCGGCGACGCCGCCGTACGCGCTCGTCAAGTTCTCCTTCAACTGCTCGCGCGTGGGCCCGGTGACGGTCACCGTCAAGGGGCCGGGCGTCGCGGGCTCCGCGCGCAAGGTGACCGGCACCAGCTACTTCCGCGGCCGGCCCGGGCTCTTCAAGATCGAGCGCCTCGCCAACGGCCGGATCGCGCCCAAGAAGAAGTACTTCAGGATCACGAACTCCTCCACCCGCCGGATCCCGGTCTGCTCCACCAAGTGGTGACGCCAGGGTTGATCGACTCTGGCTTGTAGATCGTTTTTGACGTACAAACCCCATATGAGATCGTTTGTACGTCGTACGCGCCTGCTGTCCGTTACCGGAGCGGTCGTGGCGGTCCTCGCCTCCTTGGCGGCGCCCGCCGCCGCTTCGGACGGGAGCGGCTTGACTCTCACCGTGCTGTCGTCCCGCCCGCAGGCCGTGTCCGCGCACGACGCCCTCATCCGCCTGGAGCTCCCGCGAGGCGTCCCTGCGGCGAAGGTGCGGGTGAAACGCGACGGCACGGACGTGACCGGAAGCTTCCTGCGCGTCGGCGCTGGGCTCGAAGGGCTGGTCACCGGCCTGCGTACCGGGCGCAACGTGCTCACCGCGACGGCGCCGGGCGCCCGATCGGCCCGGCTCGTCCTCGACGACCATCCGGTGACCGGGCCGGTCTTCTCGGGCCCGCACGAGCAGCCGTTCATCTGCGACACGGCGGCGTTCACCACCGTGACCGGCGACAAGCTCGGCCCGCCTGCGGACTCGGACTGCTCGGTCGCCACCCGGGTGGACCACGTCTACCGCACCACGGCCGGAAAGTTCGTGCCGTTACCCGCGGACGAGACCCGCCCCGCCGACCTCGCCTGGACGACGACCAGCGCCGGTCAGCGGGTGCCGTACATCGTGCGGGTGGAGACCGGCACGATCAACCGGGCCGTCTATGAGCTGTCGATGCTGGCCGACCCCGCGGCCCAGCCGCCGGACCCGTGGCGGCGCTCGCCCGGCTGGAACGGCCGGCTGATCTACACCTTCGGCGGCGGCTGCACCGGCGGATGGTACGTCCAGGGCCGCAACACCGGCTCCGTCATGGACGACCGGATGCTCCGCCAGGGGTACGCGGTGGCGTCGTCGTCGCTCAACGTCTTCGGCAACAACTGCAACGACCTGCTGGCCGCCGAGTCGGCGAGCATGGTCAAGGAACGCTTCGTCGAGGCGTACGGGGCGCCGGCGTTCACGATCGGGTGGGGGTGCTCGGGCGGTTCGTACCAGACGCACCAGATCGGCGACAACTACCCCGGTCTGCTCGACGGCATCGTCTCGGGATGCAGCTTCCCCGAGGTCGGCTTCGCCACCGTCAACGCGATCACCGACGCGCGCCTGCTCGATCACTACTTCCGCGAGGTCGCGCCCGGCGCCTTCAGCCAGGAGCAGCAGCAGGCGATCTCCGGCTTCGGCCGGTGGGAGAGCATCGCGAACCTCGCCGCGGGCGGCGGCCGGATCGACCCGCGCATCTTCTGCCCCGGTCAGCTTCCCGCGCCGCTCCGCTACCACCCCGAGACCAACCCGACCGGCGCCCGGTGCGACGTCTACGACCACACCGTGAACGTCTACGGCCGCGACCCGCGCACCGGCTTCGCCCGGCGGCCCCTGGACAACACCGGCATCCAGTACGGGCTCGGCTCACTGCGCGACAAGACGATCACCGTCGACCAGTTCCTCGACCTCAACGAGGGGATCGGCGGCTTCGACGCCGACGCCAACCACGTGACGGAGCGGACCAAGGCCGATCTGGCCGCGACGCGGGCGGCGTACCGGAGCGGGCGGTTGCTCAACGCGGGCGCCGGCCTGGCGAGCATGCCGATGATCGACTACCGCGCCTACACCGACGACGCGCCGGGCGGCGACATCCACATGCGCTTCCACTCCTTCGCCACCCGCGAACGGCTGCTGAAGGCGAACGGCACGTACGCCAACCAGGTCATGCTCGTCGAGGACAACCGCTACGGCGGCTTCTCACTGTCGAGCCCCGTCCTGATGGAGGCGCTGACCCGGATGGACCAGTGGCTCACCGCCATCGCCGCCGACCACGGCCCCGGCCCGAAGGTGGTGCGGAACAAACCCCAGGACCTCACGGACGCCTGCTGGACCCGCGACGCCACCCCGCGCAAGATCACCGAACCCCAGGTGGCCGGCAGCGGCACGACGACCTGCAACACGCTGTACCCGGTGTGGACCTCACCGCGCCTCGTCGCGGGCAGCCCGATGGCGGGCGACATCGTCAAGTGCCACCTCCGCCCCCTCGACCCCGCCGCCTACGGCACCCCGCTGACCCGGCCCCAGCTCGACCGCTTGAAGCGCATCTTCCCGCAGGGCGTCTGCGACTGGTCCAAGCCCGGCATCCAGCAACAGCCCCTCGCCGGCACCTGGCAGTCGTTCTGACGACTCAGCCGGGGCACGGGCTGGGAGTCGCTGTTCCTTGAGCGCCCCGTTCAGCCGGCGGCGGGCCCTTCGAGCGGGACGACGCGCCTCAGCAACCCCGCGAGCTGCCGTAGTTCGCTGTCCGACAGCACCCCCAGCGGGGTCTTCTCCAGCGTCGTCCTGAGCAGTTCCGCCCGGACCTCGCGGCCCTTGGCGGTCATGACCAGGACGCGGGAGCGGCGGTCGGACGGGTCCACGACACGCTCCACCAGGCCCCGTTCGGTGAGCTGGTTGGTGATGAAGGTCAGGTTGGGGGCGTTGCAGTGGAGCCGCTCGGCCATCACCTTCATGGACGGCGGCGGTTCGTCGGGGTCGATGGCCCACAGCGCCTGGAACGTGGCCGGCGTCAGCCGGTGGCCGGCCAGGGCTTCCATGATCAGCGCGTTGGTCCGCATCCAGATCTCGTACGTCGCCGTGACCGCTGCGGTGAGCTCGTGCCCGGACATACCGCCATCCTACGACGTTTCGAGTATCGAAGTATCGTGCTAGCTTTTGCTTCGAGACTCGAAACAAAGGAGGATCGGATGAGAGCCGACGACTATCGAGGCGTGACCGCGCTCGTCACCGGCGCGTCCAAGGGGCTGGGGCGGGCGTACGCGCTGGAGCTGGCCCGCCGGGGCGCGCGGGTGATCCTGCTGGCCCGCTCGGAAGCGGACCTGCGCGAGCTCGCCGCCCGGATCGAGGAGGCGTACGGCGGGGCGGGCACCGAGGTGATCGTCGGTGACCTCACCGCCCAGGACGGCCCCGAGCGGATCGTACGGGAGCTGCACGACCGCGGCCTGACCGTCGACCTGCTGCTCAACAACGCCGGCATGGGCAGCGCGGGCCCCTTCCTCACCCGCCCGCTCCAGCCGCAGCTGAGCTCCGTCAGCCTGAACGTCAGCGGCCTGCTCGCGCTGACCCACGCGATCGGGGCCGAACTGGTCGCCCGCGGCTCCGGCGGCATCATCAACGTGTCGTCAACCGCGGCCTTCCAGCCCCTGCCCTACCAGGCGAGCTATGCCGCGACCAAGGCGTTCGTGCTCTCCTTCAGCGAGGCGCTGGCGGAAGAGCTGCGCGGCACCGGGGTGCATGTCATGGCCGCGCACCCCGGCGCGATCGCGACCGGCTTCTTCGACGGCACCTCCGCCACGATCGACCCCCGGGTGGCCGACACGCCGGAGGCCATCGCGGCCCGTACGCTGGACGACTACGCCAGGCGGCGCGCGGTGTCCTACCCGGGCCGGGCCGTGACCCGGGCCATGACCTGGCCCGCGCGGCTGCTGCCGCGCACAGCCGTGGTGCGGATCGCCGCCGCGCTCAACCGCCGCCTGCGCCTGCACGAGACCGTCGACCTCACCTGAACGGCCGCTCACGGCAGACGGCGCCCTTTATGGCTGACGGGCTGCTCACGGTGCGACGGGCCTCGTCCTGCGGGTGGCGAGCAGCAGGACGATCAGCGCGTACGCGCAGAGCAGGGCGAGCCCGGCCGGCCAGGGCAGCGGGAAATACCCGGCCGACGGCGCGTAGTGCTGCGTCACCTGCGGATACTCCACCAACGTCTGCTTGACCGCGAACCCGGCCGCCGGCGTGAGCCGCAGCAGCCAGTCGGAGACCGCGTCGGGCAGCAGCGGGAACGCCGTGACCACGTACGGCAGGGCGATCAGCGACAGGCCGGCGACGAGCGCCGTCCACCCGCGGCGGAGGAGCACGCCGAGCCCGTACGCGACGACGGCGCAGAGGGCCAGCACCGTCGCGAGCCCGGTGATCACCCGGACCCCGGTCGGCACCGGCAGCGGCGGCACCACGATGCCGTTGCCCTTCATGATCTCCAGCCCCACCGGCAGGACGACGCCGACCGCTACCAGCCCGGTGACGAAGACGGCCCCCGCGACGACGAGCGCCCGAGCGGCGATCACCTGCCGGGACGCCGCGGCGCCGGCCGTGCGGGTGCCGTAGCGGGCGGCCACGATGACCACGACGATCAGGGCGATCGGCAGGCCGGGGAGCGTGTTCTCGACGGCCAGGGTGCCGTCCTCGCCGAGCGGCCCGATGTCACCGATGCCGCTGACCGTGATGACGCCGTCCTTCACCACGGCCCCCGACGCGTTGTGGCGCTTCTCCCAGTCGGTGTGGTTCATCGCGCCGACCGGGTCGCTGTCCCACGCGTCACCGGTGCCGCCCTCGACGGTGACGTGGTCGAAGACGCCCACGGCCTGCGTGAATCTGACCTCCTCGATCGCCCCGCCGAGGCCGGTCTCGCGCAGCGTGAGGTCGCCGGGCGAGGTCGCGAAGAGACCGACTCGCACGGTGTCCGGCAGCCCGTCGAGCGTCGCGGTCGCGACGGTGCGCCACCGGCTCCCGTCGGCCGACTCGGCCCCGGTGATCACGTCGCCGGAACGGGTCAGCCGCAGCCAGCGGGGGGAGCGCGCCGAGACGCCGCCGGGGCCGCCGGCGACGTCGTACCGATAATCGTGCTGAAAGCGCACGCCGTGACGGCCGGTCATCATCAGCGCCGCGTACCGCGAGCCCGGCCGCGTGCCGTCCTTGACGATGATCCCGGCCTTCGCCCACGGCACCAGCCCGGACACGATCTGGTCGTGATTCGGCGGCGGGTAGGTGATCGTCCCCGTCATCGAGGTCATCCGTACGGTGATCGAGCCCTCGCGGCCCAGGTCCCGATGGAGGAACCAGAACCTGTCACTGACCACGGACCCGTCGGCGGCGACGGGCACGGCTGGGCAGGGTCCCGAGCAGGACGAACGGTTGTTCAGGGCGAGCAGCAGCCCCAGCGCGACGATGGTGAGGGCCGCGCAGGTCAGGGCGATCAGCCGCCCCGGGCGGCGGAACCCGGTCCATTCCCGCCGGAGCAGTTCGGTGGTCGACATGCGGTCGGTTGTACGCCCGCACGTATAACACGGCCCGAACCAGCCCCGTCATGCTGGTGTTATGTTCGCCAGGGCATGCTGACAGCATGGTCGGGCCGCGCAGTGGGACCGTGGGCACACGGTTCACGATGTTGTACGCCGTTGTGTTCCTGCTGTCGGGCGCCGGGCTGCTGGCCCTGGCCTTCCTGCTCTCCGGCGGGGGCAGCCTGAGCGAGACCGCCCCGGCCGGAGGCCCTTCGGCCCAGGGCGACGTCACCGCGGCGCACCAGCGCATCAGGGAGCTGGAGGATCAGCTGGCCGCGGTGCACGTGCAGCAGTCCAGGCAACTGCTGGTCGGCTCGCTGCTCGCGCTGGTCGTGATGGCGGTCGTCTCGGTGCTGCTCGGCCGGGTGCTGGCCAGGCGCGTCCTGCGGCCGCTGCGGCTCATCACGGCCGTCACCCGGCGCATCTCCGCCGACAGCCTGGACCGCCGCCTGGCCGTCACCGGCCCGGCGGACGAGGTCAAGGACCTCGCCGACACCATCGACGAACTGCTCGGACGGCTGGAGGAGTCGTTCACCGCGCAGCGGCGGTTCGTCGCCAACGCCTCTCATGAGTTGCGTACGCCGCTGGCGACCATTCGGGCCTCGCTGGACGTCGCGGTCGCCAAGCCCGACCCGGCCCCCTCGACGGTGGCGCTCGCGGCCCGCGTACGCCGGCAGCTCGACCGGCTCGACCACCTGCTCGACGGCTTCCTCGTGCTGGCCAGGGCGCAGCACGGCCCGCCAGCCGACACCGCGCGGGTCGACCTCGGCGACCTCATCGACGCCGCGCTGCGGGAGAGGTCCGCGGACGTCGGGCGCAAGGAGCTGAGCGTGGCGGTGGACGTGCCGCCGGAGACGGCGGTCGTGGGCAGCCCGGCGCTGCTGGCGCGGCTGGTGGGCAATGTGGTCGACAACGCCGTGACCCACAACGAGCCCGGCGGCTGGATCGGGATCACCGGGTCCGTGGACGAGCGGGAGACGACGCTGGTCGTCGAGACCGGCGGGCCCGTACTCGACCAGCGGGAGGTGGCCCGGCTGGCGCGGCCCTTCGAACGGCTGGGCGGCGAACGTACCGGCTCATCCGGCCTGGGCCTGTCGATCGTCGCCGCCGTGGCCGCCGCCCACGGGGGCCGGCTCGACCTGCTGGCCCGGCCGGAGGGCGGCCTGCGCGTGTCGATCACCCTGCCGGTCGCCGGAGGGCCCGGGGCGCCGATGGCCGGCGGGCCGGTCGCGAAGGCGCCGGTGGAGGCATGAGGATCCTGGTGGTCGAGGACGACGACGCCCTCGCCGAGGTCGTCGCCGAAGGGCTGCGCGACCAGGGGATGGCCGTCGACCTGGCCTACGACGGGCTCACCGCCGCCGCCAAGGCGGACCTCACCGCGTACGACGTGGTGGTCCTGGACCGGGACCTGCCGGGACTGCACGGCGACCTCCTGTGCCGGCTGCTCGTCGAACGGGCGGAGCGGCCGATGGTGCTGATGCTGACCGCGGCCGGCGCGCCCGGCGACCGCGTCAGCGGGCTCACCCTGGGCGCGGACGACTATCTCGCCAAGCCCTTCCACTTCCCCGAGCTGATCCTGCGCATCCGCGCGCTGGCCCGCCGCCGCCCGGACGCGCGCCCCCGGACGCTGCGCGTGGCCGGGATCCTGCTGGACCCGGTACGCCGCACCGTCGTCCGCGACGGGCGGCAGCTCGACCTCTCGGCGAAGGAGTTCGCCGTGCTGGAGGCGCTGCTGCGGGCCAGCCCAGGCTTCCTGAGCGCGGAAACCCTGCTGGAACGGGTGTGGGACGAGAACGCAGACAGCTTCACCAACACCGTCACGGTCACGGTCGGCCGCCTGCGCCGCAAACTCGGCGACCCACCGGCCATCACGACGGCACGAGGAGTCGGCTACCGGATCGCCTGATCAGCTCGCGCAGGGTTCCGAACCGGCGGTCGCGCAAATGCATCCAACAGGGATGATGATTCGCAGACGCACCCCACGCGTCACCCCGCAGGTCGAGGTGACGCGCCTGCCCGAGGACGTCGTGGCGCTCATCGACGCCCTGGAGCCGGGGGCGGAGATCATCCTCACCCGTGACGGCGCGTCGATCGCGACGATCTCCAGCACGATCGCCGTGGTCGAGGGTGCCGTCGTCGATCGTGCGGCCCAGGACGAGACCGGCGATCAGGCGCCACCCGACTACGACGGCGTGACGGTCGTGGTCACCGCCATGGAGCTGTCGAAGGCGGCCAGGGTCGCGCTGTCCACCCAGCTCGGGGCCGATTACGTGGTCCTCGACCTGCACGCGGCCCCGGCGACGGCCGATGTCCTGCTGGTGCCTCCTGGCAGCCCGCAGCTGATCGCGGCGCTGCGGGCGAGCTTTCAGCGGGCTCGCGTCGTCGTCGCCGAGATCGAGGATCACGAACTCGGGGTCCAGTATCACGGCCCGGTACGACGGCTGCTCGACGCCGGCGCCGACGCGTATCTCCCTCCGGCGACCGTTCCGCTGCTGGCCAGGCAGCTCGACCACACCCTGAACCAGGGACGCGAGCTCGCCGCCGGCTCCGCCGCGCCCCCGCAGCTCGCGCCCGCCCCCGGACCGGACGCCGAATGATCCCGCCCCCTGCTATTCGGGGCACTTCCGGGGGTCGACGTCCTTGTCGGTGCCGGTGACGGTGACGTCGGCGGTGCCCTGCAGTGTGGCGGTGGCGGGCGTGCAGACGCTCTGCTCGACCGCCCGCGTGGACAGCTCGCCGGCGCCGGCGGACACGGTCACCACGACGCGGCCGGCCGGGCCGGTGGTCACCGAGAACGGGCCGGCTTCGAGGGGTATGTCGGTGGTGAGGCCGCGGGCCTGTTCGGCGGCGGTCGGGCCGGCCGCCAGCAGCGCGAGCGTGTCCGCCTGGGAGAGCCGGCGGCCGGGCCGCGTCACCGGGCTGAGCTTGCCCTTCTTCACCAGGTAGAGGGTGATCGGCCGGGCCGGTGCGACGGCTCCGCTCGGCGGAGCGCCGACGGGGATGACGTCGCTCGGCCGCACGCCACAGCCGGCCACGGCGACGAGCGACGCCAGGCTTGCGGCGAGTACGCGGCGGGCCCTGCTCACTTGGAGCCTCCCGCGTCGATCCGCCCGTCCGGGCCGTCCGCTGAGGGCCCGGTCCGCTCGTCAGGGTCGGGCGTGAGGCGGGGCAGGCGCAAGGTGAAGACGGCGCCGCCGTCCGGGGCGTTGGCGGCGGTGAGGTCGCCTCCGTGCAGGCGGGCGTTCTCGCGCGCGATGGCCAGCCCCAGCCCGCTGCCCTCCGACCTGGCCCTGGCCGCGCTGGCCTTGTAGAACCGGTCGAACACGTGCGGCAGCGCCGCCTCGTCCAGCCCGGGGCCGTGGTCGCGCACCTCGACGGTGACCCAGGACGAGTCGGTGGAAAGCCGTACCGACACCGGTGGTTCGCCGTGCCGCAGGGCGTTGCCGACCAGGTTGGCGAGGATGACGTCCACCCGGCGCGGGTCCAGCCGGGCCGTCACCCCGGCGGGCAGCTCGGTCCGCACCGACTCCGGCCAGCCCCGGGTGCGCAGGGTCGCGCGTACGAGCTCGGCCAGGTCGATCTCGTTCAGCGCGAGGGCCGCGACGCCCGAGTCGAACCTGCTGATCTCGATCAGGTCGTTCACCAGCGCCGTGAGGTTGAGCGTCTCCTGGCTGACCAGTCTGGCGGCCCGGCCGGCCGGCTCGGGCAGCTCGGCGGCCTCCTCGTCGAGGACGTCGGCGACGGCGGCGAGCGCGGCCAGCGGCGTGCGCAGCTCGTGGGACACGTCGGCCACGAACCGGCGCGCGTCGGCCTCCATCTCACGCAGCTGCGCGACGTGCCGTTCCAGCTCCGCGGCGGTGTGGTTGAACGTACGCGCCACGTCGGCCAGCTCGTCGGAGCCGCGGACCGCGATCCTGGTGCGCAGCTCGCCCTCGCCCAGCAGGCGGGCCGCCCGGCCGAGCTCGCGCACCGGGCGCAGCACGCCACGGGTGGCCAGCGAGGCGAGCAGGACCGCGAACGCCAGGGCCGCCCCGCCGGCGAGCCAGGCGTACGCGGCGAGCTCGTCGATGCTGCGTTGCTCGGGAAGCAGGCTGAGCGCGGTGTAGACCTCGATGCCGGACACGTGGGTCGTCCGGTCCGATTCGGTGATCAGCAGTGGCGCCCCGATGATCAGGATGGGCTGCCCGTGCCATACCAGGCGTTTCCACGCCATTTCACCGCCGGCCACCGTCTGCCGCAGCCCGGCCGGGATCATGGAGAGATCGGCGACCGGCGCGTCCGCCGGCATGGCCGGCAGCCGGGGCCTCAGCGGGCCGTCCTGGTTCGGGTCCTCCTGGAGTCGGCGGTCCTGGGTCGGCTCGTTCTGGGTTGGGCCGTCCTGGGTCGGGCCGTCCCCGAGTGGGTCGTCCTGGGGTCGGCGGTCCTGGGACTGGTGGTCCGGTGGCGGGCGGGCTGGGCGTGTCAGGGACGGTGCGTGCATGTCGCGGTAGACGGCGACCGTGGAGGTGTTGCCCTCGGTCATGGCACGGGCGATCTCTTCGAGGTCGGCCGGCCCCGGCGTCGCGGTACGCAACGGGAAGAGCGCCTCCAGCCGGCTCCGCATCGCCTCCACGGCGGCGTCCTGGGCCCGCTGCAGGATGGCGTTGCGGGCGCCGACGTAGAACCCGCCGGCCACCGCCGCCGCGGTGACCACGCACAGCAGCGCGAACGCGAACAGCAGCCGGGCGCGCAGCCCCAGGCTCGGCCGAGGTGTCACGGGCGGCTCACACCGGCCCGAACCGGTAGCCGAACCCACGCACGGTCTGCACGTAGACGGGCGCCGCCGAGTCGTCCTCGATCTTCGCGCGCAACCGCTGCACGCAGGCGTCCACGAGGCGGGAGTCGCCGAAGTAGTCCTGCTCCCACACCGACTCCAGCAGCTGCTGGCGGCTGTGCACCCGGCCGGGCGTGCCGGACAGTTCGAGCAGCAGTCGCAGCTCGGTCGGGGCGAGGCTGACCGGTTCGCCGCGGTTGGTCACCACCAGCCCGGCCCGGTCTATGGTCAGATCCCGGTAGCGCTCCAGCTCCGCCTGGTCCCGGCCGATCCGCCGCAGCACCGCGCGGATGCGCGCCTCCAGCACCCTGGGCTGCACCGGCTTGACCACGTAGTCGTCCGCGCCCGCCTCCAGCCCGGCCACCACGTCCATGTCGTCGCCGCGCGCGGTCAGCATGATGATCGGCACCTCGCCGATGGCCCGGATGCGGCGGCAGACCTCGAACCCATCCATCCCGGGCAACATCAGGTCGAGCACGACGACGTCGGGAACCTCCGCACGCAGCCGGTCGAGCCCCAGCTCGCCCGACTCCACCGCGCGCACCCGGTGCCCGTGCCGGCTCAGGGCCAGCTCAAGGCCCTCACGCACGGCCGGGTCGTCTTCGATCAGCAACACTCGCGACACGCCGCCGAGTTTCACCACACGCTCCGTCACTCGTCCGCCGGTCAACCCCCGTCCATTGTCGACCGGTCGTGTCTCCGCCTCGTCCGCGCGATGTCATGGTCGAGTCACGGCCGGGTCCCAGCCGGGTCCCAGCCGGGTCCTCGCCGGGGCGGGGCCGCACGGGTGGCGGCCGCCGTCGAGAAACGGTGACATGCGGCGGACGGCGCGCGCACATTCGCCGCCAATCGTAATCGGCATGGACGAACCCCGCATGATTCCACCTCGGCCCCGAGATCGGGTGTATGCCGTGGTCACGCTGGTGCTCGCCGTGCTGCTGCTGCCCGCGGCGCTCGTTCGCGACCCGGGCCGCGCCCGCGAACTGGCCTGCCGCTGGGCGTTGCGGCTGCGCTTCCCCACCGAGGATCTGACCGGGCTCACCGAGGGCGCCCTGGCGGCGTTCACGGCGGCGCGCACCGAGGCGCTCTGGCGTCACGGCCAGCTCATCGGCCTCACCTCGGGCTACCGCGATCCCGCCGCCCAGCAGCGGCTGTTCGACGAGGAGGTACGCCGCTCCGGCTCGGTGGCCTCGGCACGCATGCTCGTGCTGCCGCCGGCGTTGTCCCCGCACGTCAGGGGCCTCGCCATGGACGTACGCCCGCACGAGGGCGCGCGCTGGCTGGAGCGGCACGGCGCCCGCTACGACCTCTACCGCATCTACGACAACGAGTGGTGGCACTTCGAGTACCTTCCCGGCCGCGGCGGCACCCCGCCACCCCGGCGGCCCCACCCCGGCGTGATCACAGGACCGCTCTGAAGGCCCTGTCCTCCTCGGATGCTCCCGAATCTAGCGTCGCTAGCGCGAATGTCGTAGCTATGCTAGCTTTGTTCGTGTTCCTAGCGACGCTAGATATCGGAGACGTTCATGCTCACCGTCATCGCCTACGGCCTTGCCATCGCGCTCAACCTCATGATCCTGTTCATCGGGCTGCGCTTCCTGTTCACACCGGTGGCCGCGGCCACCGGCTACGGCGTCCCCGCCGAGACGGATCGCGCCTACCTGTCCATCAAGGGAGTGCGTGACAGCACGTACGGTCTGGTCGGCCTGGCGCTGCTGGCCTTCGTCGGGGCCTATGCCGAAGCCTGGTTCATGCTCGTCGTGGCCCTCGCGCCGCTCGGCGACACCGTGATCGTGCTGCGCAACGGCGGCACCAAGGCGGTCGCGTTCGGTGTGCACTTCGCGACCGCCGTGGTCCTCCTGATCAGCGCCGCCCTGCTCTTCGCCCTCTGAACCGTGACACCGCGTAGCCGGACGCGTCCCGTCAGGCATCCTGTCATGCGTATCGCCGGGCATCGCGGCGGTATCGGTTGAGCGGGGCTGCGGGTGCTGTTACCTTCGCACGGTGGGCGACAGGCGTGCACGAGTGGAGGCGATCGAGGGCTTCGCGGCGACTCTCCGGGAGTTGCGCAACGCGGTCGGCAACCCACCTTTTCGGGAAATGTCCGGTAGGTCAGGGGCGATCTCCCACACGACGCTGCACGAGGCCACCAAAGGCAACCGGCTCCCGAGCTGGGAGACCACCGTCGAGTTCGTCAAAGCCTGTGACGCCGACCCGGCCGCGTACCGCGAACGCTGGGAGACGGCGAACCGCACGGTCAGATCCGTGAGCGCCGGGGATCCCGCGACCAGCGCCGGCACGACGGCGGCGCCCGGTGAGCTCGCGGCCTCCGCCACCGGCGGCGCGGACCTCCGTGCCGCGCACCTCGCCATCGGGGCACCGGCCCCCCGGTCGGTCGGCGAGACCCTGGCTTTCCCGCCACCATCCGGCCCGCTCACGGGTGACGCACCTTCGCCGGCGGCCGGCGGGCAGCCGGGCGGCGCACAGCCCCCGTCCGGCTTCGCGGGTGACGTGAAGCCGCCCGGGAGCGGGAGGCGGTTCCGGCTGACCCACCCGGCTGTGCTCACGGCGGCGGCGGCCGTCGTCGTGGGAGCGGCCGTCCTCGTCGTGACCGTGATCGACACCGGCTCCGAGCCGGAAGTACGCAGCCCGAGCCCCACCGCCGCCCCGTCGCTCGCCGCGCTGACCCCGGCCGACTGTCCCGTGTACACGACCAACCCGCCCTGGGCCCCGCCGCGGCACAAGGACGACAAGGCGGTGTTCATCACGGACGTCACGCTCTCCGACTGCACGCGCGTCGGCGGCGGCCAGACCGTGACCAAGGTGTGGCGGCTCAAGAACGCCGGATCGGTGCCGTGGCAGGGATATTCGCTGCGCCGCCTCGACCATCCCACGCAGCAGGCCGACCAGTGCCAGACCATTCCCGACGTGCCGATCAAGGACACGATGCCGGGCGAGATCGTCGACATCAAGACCGTCGTCACCACGCCCAAGAAACCGGGCCTGTGTTACGTGCGCTTCAAGATGGTGGACGCGTCCGGCGCGGTCGCGTTCCCCGGGAACCGCCCGATCAACTTCCAGCTCATCGTCGACTGAAGCGGAAAATCCCCGCCGTGCGGAAACACGACGGGGATTTCAACGCCGGACGATCTCGGCGATCAGGAACCGATGGCGATTCCCGTGTAGTACTTCCGCAGGATCTGCGCGTAGTTCCAGCCCTCGTTGGCCCTGTCGCGAGAGCCCTTCTGCGACATCCAGTCGCCGTCGACCCAGTTGCCGCAGTCGGTCGTCGTGGCGCAGTACTGAGCCCGGAAGATCTTTCCGTTGCGGGTCAGCCGCATGCCCCAGGTGGCGTCCACCGCGGCGCTGGTCGTCGACTTCGCCGAGCCGGGCTTGTACACCTGGCTCGACGTGTGATCGTAGACGTCGAAGCACTGGCCGCTCGGGGTCTTGCGGTTGGAGTGCAGCGCCCAGTACCAGCCGAAGTTCTTCACCGCCATCGCCCCGGCCTTGAGCGACTCGGCCGGCCAGCCCGACACCCATTCATTGGGCAGGACGTTCTTGACGTAGCTCTTGAACTCCACCCGTTCCACCCGGTCGAGCGACTTTCTGTAGACGAGAATCGTCGTGGGCAGGCGGGTGTCCGTGCCGTCGGTCTTGCACCCGGTCGGCGACCCCGAGGTCACGAACTGGTGCGAGGCGTTCTGGTTCTTCAGCGCGGCTTTCAGGTTCGCTTTCGCGCCGGGGGCGAAGTCCTGGTACGTGCCCGAGTAGCCGCTGTTGAAGTAGACGCGGACGGTCTTGCCGCTGCGGTTCCAGGCGGAGGCGGCGGCGTTCTTGATGCACTTGCCCTTGCCGGCGCCGGGGCCCTTGTAGTCGTAGCAGGTGGGTTGCTTGGTGTCGTAGTTGGCGACCGACGTGGTGAAGTCGGAGACCGAGCCCTTGTTGTTGCTGTTGAAGTAGTAGCAGAACTCGCCGCTCTGGCACACGCCGTCGCGGGCGGCGGCCGAGGCGGGTGCCCCGGCGGCGAGTAACGTCCCGCCGAGCGCCGCCGCGACGCTCGCCGCGCCGAGCCGCGAGATCAGCCGTGCTGTTCGTGCAGACACAGGAGTCTTCCTTCTGTCCGGAGGTCCAAGATGGTCAGCGGCAGCGCCGGGACGGCCGGGCCGGGGCGGCGCTGAAGCTGGGCCGAGGCGGGTCGTGTCATCGCACGGTGTAGCCCTGGGAGTTCCAGAACGAGGTCGGGTTCGGGTTCTGCAGGTGCGGGTCGCCGACGCTCTTGGCCGCGCGCGGCTGCCGGCCGAGGCGCATCTCGACGTGGGTGTGGGCGGCGCCCTTGCTCGACACGCCGTTCCACGACTCCTTGGCGATGACCTGGCCGCGACGGATCGTCTGGCCCACGCGCAGGGAGGACAGCGGGGCGGAGTGCAGGTAGATGACCGTCTTGTTCAGCGAGGAGCTGTAGACGGCGATCGTGGACAGCCCCGACCGGCCGGTGCTTCCGCGCTGGACGTTGATGAGCTGGCCCGCCGTCAGGGCGTAGACGTTCGAACCGACGCCCCTGGCGATGTCGATGCCCTCGTGCCGGCCGGAGGTGTTCCGGTAGCCGTCGAAGCCGCAGGTGATCGTGCCGGCGGCCGAGTAGAGCGAGAACGACATGTTCTTGCGCGACCCTCCGCCCCCGGACGTCGGGCCGATCTGGTGGGAGGCGTTCTGGTTCTTCAGACCGGGCTTCAGGTTGGCCTTGGCACCGGGGGCGAAGTCCTGGTAGGCGCCGGAGTAGCCGCTGTTGAAGTAGACGCGGACGGTCTTGCTGCTGCGGTTCCAGGCGGAGGCGGCGGCGTTCTTGATGCACTTGCCCTTGCCGGCGCCGGGGCCCTTGTAGTCGTAGCAGGTGGGTTGCTTGGTGTCGTAGTTGGCGACCGACGTGGTGAAGTCGGACAGCGAGCCCTGGAGGTTGCTGTTGAAGTAGTAGCAGAACTCGCCGCTCTGGCACACGCCGTCGCGCGCGGCGGCCGAGGCCGGCGCCGCGGTGGCGAGCAGCGAGCCGCCGAGCGCCACCGTGGCGGTCGTCGCGGTGAGGATCTTGGTGAGCATGGACATGCTGTTTCTCCTGTCTGCGGAGTTCGTCTTCCGAAGAGTCGGGAAGTTCGTGTGCTGCGGGGCGGCCGAGCCCGGGGTGTCAGCGGCGCCGGCGCTCCTCCCAGGTGCGGATGGTCACCTTCGGGCCGTCGTCGGGCGCCCGGCCGGCTAGGCCGTTCAGGCCGAGGTAGTAGTCGCCGACCTGGTGCTGCGCCTGACCGGAGAGACTGGTGTCGCTGATGGCGACGGCGTGGATGTGCCACGGCCAGTCGTCCTGCCGGGGGTTGCGCACCCACGCCGCGAAGCCGGCCTGGCGCAGCGCGCGGACGGCCGCGGTCCTGGTGGCGGCGCTCATCCCCTTGACCGAGATGTCCACGACGCCCCCGCCGTCGTGGGTGCCGGCCGAGGTGGGATCGCCGCTCGGGTTGTACGACCCCTGATCCAGCTTGAAACCGCGCCCGAACAGCCGCTTCGCCTCGGCCAGCATGTCCCGGGTACGGGTGTTGACCACGAAGCCGCCGAACGGCACCCGGGGCCCGGGATCGAGCACGGCGGTGACCTTGAAGCGGCCGGTCCCCAGCTTGGCCAGCGACATCTTGCCCGGCAGCCCGTTGGCGTCCAGGCCGGTGAGGCCCAGGGACTTCTGGTACTTGGCGTAGGCGGCCACCGTCGTGGTGCCGAAGTAGCCGTCGACCCACTTCGCGTCCAGGAGTTTCCGGTCGCGCAGCGCCTGCTCGACGAGGAGCACGCCGGCCTTGGCGCCAGGGGTGAGCGTGTTGTCGGGCCGCCGCGGGTCGATCTGGGCCGCCTTGACGGTGGCCTCCATGCTGACGCTCGGAAGGGCCCGGGACTCCGCCTGCGCCGCCGACGCCCCGAACGTGCCACTCAGCGAGGCGAGCAGGACGCTCGGCATGAGGGCGACGGCGTATGCGGGCAACTTCATCATCACTCCTGGTGCGAAAGGCTGAGGCGGTGCCGGTGTGGCGGAGTCCACGTTGGCGGGTCGCCTCACGTGTCCGCAGGAGATCGGTGTTGTCAGCCTGTTCGACGATCTCTCTTTACGGGCATAAGCGCAGGTGGCGGGCAATTAGCCAGCGGGCGTTATGTCCGGTCTGAGTCTTATGTGCACGACGGATCTGACGCCCACGGGCCTGGCGGATCGGGCGGGCGTGGGCCTGGCGGACCGGGTGGGCGTGGCCGTTCTGGCGGTCCTGGCGCTCCGGCGGCGGGGCTAGGATGCCGCGCATGCAGCGCCCCCTCGCCCTCGTGTCGGCCGTCGGCCTGCTCGTCGTCGTCTGGCTCGGCCTCATCGGCGGCATCGCGCTCGTCTGGCGGGGCGCGGTCCCCTTCGAGCTCTTCGCGGGCTCGTTCTGGAGCTTGGTGTGGTTCTTCTGGATCGCCCGGATCTGGCTGGGCGGCCCGATGGCGATCGGGCTGATGCGCAAGGCGCTCTTCGGGCTCTGCCCGATCCTGATCTTCGCCACCGGGCTGGCCATCGGGATCGGCGGCGGTGAGGTGTACCCGTCGCAGCTGGTCGCCTTCGCGGTCGCGGTGTGCGGGATCTTCGCCGGGGTGCTGCTCATGCGCGGTGAGGTCCAGCGGTGGAGCCTGGCCACGGTCGCGGTACGGGTGGTCCGGCAGCCGCCCGACGGGACCGCCTTCGACCTGCGGTCCGCCGCGCTCCGACAGGGCAGGGGCAAGTTCGGCTGCCTGATGATCGTGGTCACTCTGCTCATGCTGCTCGTGGTCGGCGCCATCGGCGCGACCTTGCCGGCGGACCGGGGAACGGACGCCCCGGACTATATCGCCTTCATGGTAGGCGTGGTGCTGGTGATTCTGGGGGGAATTGCCGGATACGTCTGGATTAACGTCCGGGCCGGGGCCATGGGCGTGCTGACCGTCACCGGCCGGCGGCTCAACGAGCATCCGTGGTCCAGGCTCCGCTCGGTGGCGCTGTCGTACAAGGGCGAAGCCAAGGTCGTGAACGGGGTGCGCCGGCATCGGTCGGCCCGGCTCGATCTGTCCCTCTACGACGAGCCGGACCCGCGCCGGCTCCGGCTGCCCGACGACGCCGCCCTGCACGGCTCGATCGCGGCGGCGCTGGCGGCGCACAGCCCCGAGGGCGTCTTCCGCGGCTGGGTTTCGCGAACTGGATCCACGACATCCGGTCAGGCGGCCAGTTGACGCCCTGCGGCCCCCTCCGGGAGAGGACGCGCAGGTCGTGGGCGGGCGGCGGACACGGGGCCGAGCGCCGCACCTGTCCGCTGAGGTGCTGTGAACGGAGTGACGGAACTACACACAGTTGACTAACGCGACTTAAGCGGAATACTGGTCACCCGATTGGGCCGTCGTTCTAGTGAGACGAGGATTCCCATGTCGTCGTTCGGCCTCGCGATGCCTTCGGCAGAGCCATATCCGGCACAGCCGTATCAGGCGGAGCCACGCCAGGCGGAGCCGTATCAGGCGACGCCGCACCCGGCGGAGCCGCACCAGGCTGCCGGCGACGCCGACGACGCGGAGAGGCACGCGCCAGACCGGCGCGGCCCCGACCGGCCACCGGACGGGACCGGCACCCACCGCTAGCGCAGCCTTTCGCGGCGGTCGACAGATCCCGACGACTCCCCCCGACCCCAGGACTTTCATGCCGCTAGACTCCTTCAGCGTCCCGACGGTGATCGGCATCGCCGTCCTCGTGCTCGCCCTCGCGGGCGTCCTGATCCTCTACCTGCGCGTACGCGGCCAGCTCGCCCAGGCCCGCGGCCAGCTCGCGCAGAACCGTCAGGTACAGGACCACCTGACCCGAGAGTCCAGCGCCTGGAGCCAGCGCCTGCTTCAGGCGGAGCGCAAGGTCCAGGAGAACGCGGACCAGCTGCGTGACGCCCGCGCCCAGCACGACCTCCTACGCGCCGAGACCGACCATCTGATCAACAAGCGCATCCCCGCCCTGCTGTCCCACCTGCGCGCCCCGCACGTGATCGTGCCCGGCATGCAGAACCAGGCCCTCGCCGGCACGGACGTCGACCGGCAGCACCGCGCCGTCCTCGACGCGCTCACCCGCGGCATCCGCGAGGAGGCCGAGCGCATCGACGAGAGCGCCCAGGCCGTCATCAGAGGTGCCATGTCCCGCGTGCAGAGCCAGGCCCTGCGCGCCCAGGACCTGCTCGCCGGCGTCCAGCAGCGTTACAGCGGCGACGAGCACACGGCGCTGCTGCGCGAGGTGCTGGGACTCGACATGTTCAACGAACTGATCATCCGCCGGATGCAGGTCACCGGCATCGCCTGCGGCGCCACCCCCGGCCTGTCGCGTGACGACACCTACCTGGTCGACCTGGTGGTGGGCGCCGTCTCGCGGGTGGAGAACTTCGAGCTGCGCATCGACGGCCCGGCCAACCACCTGCGCCGCCGGATCGGCGTCGCCGCCCGCGCCGCGGAGTCGATCCTGTTCATCACCGCCGAGCTGCTGGCCAACGCGGTGCACCACTCCCACGGCACGCTCAAGGTGACCATCGCCGTGCACGAGACCAACAACGGCGCCGCCATCGTCATCGACGACGCCGGCGTCGGCCTCAACGAGGACCAGTACGCCCGCGCGAGCCGCCTGCTCAGCGGTAACCACCCGGTCCGCCTGGTCGACCTGGGCAACCCGCCCCGCACCGGCTGGGCGGCGATCGGCCGCCAGGTCGCGCACTACGGCATGCAGGTCACGGTCAAGAAGAGCGCCTTCGGCGGCGTGCAGGCCGTGCTGAACATCCCCTCCGCGCTGCTGGTGGAGATGCCGGAGGACAGCCGGCCATCGGTGCTCGCGCCCGAGCCGTTGTCCGCGGTCCCCCCGGCCGCCGCCACGGCCATCCGCAGGGACCCCATCCCCGCCTCCATGGCCCCCCGGCCGGAGCCCGTGTCCGTTCCCACCGCCCGTCGGGAGGCGGCGCCGGCCCCCCGGCCGGAACCGGTGGCCCCCGCCGTCCGGCCCGAGCCGGTCGACTCGGCCGCCCGGCCCGAGCT